>JABAZL010000034.1 GCA_018608425.1 Flavobacteriaceae bacterium | reverse complement strand
TTTTTTATAGAAATTAACGTGCATATAACGTATGTTATTTTAATTATTTAACATGTATATAGCTTGTGTATATTTATTATTTAACAAAATATGAGTTAAATTATAACAAGTTATACTATTTAAATATACGTTATTTTATTAAAAATAAAAAGTTAAATACCACAAAATAAAGCAGTTATATTGATTTATTTTTGAAAAGACTACGGACTGTAGTCTTAATTTAATTATAAATTGTTCAACTTCATCTAGCTCTCCTTGTTGAATAAAACATATCCATTACTTTTCTATTAAAACAAATTAAGGCGCTATTCCCTCTGAATTTGTACTTCTAAATTTAATATCATTTAAGACGAGATAATCTTTGACGGTGTTATTTGACGTTTGATATAAGTAAATTTGATTTATCAAATTACAAAAAATTTTCAATGAAATTTTCAAAACAATTATTCTTAACATTTTTTGCTCTAAGTTTATTAGCCCCAGCTGTTTTTGCTCAATCAACAGCTTTAGTTAATCTGGCACAAGCTGAAATTAATAAACGTGGTTTAACTCAAACTGAGGTTCAAGCAAGGCTTAGCGAAGAAGGAATAAATGTGAATTCTATTTCACCTGCTGAATATCCTAAATACCAAAAAGAAATCCTTTCTATCTTGGATCAAATGCAAAAGGAAAAGCAACTGTCTAAAGAAGTAACTACAAACTCCGCCAATAATGACAATCCAGAAAATCTTTCAAAGGCCGAAATAGCCTCGAAGAAAAAAGTTTTAATGATACCTGAAACGACACCTGAAGAATATGTTGCTGAGGCTGAGCAAAGGAAATTACAGATAGTTGCCGGAAAAAAACCAGCAAGCAATTCTATCTATGGGCATTCGATTTTCACCAACAAATCATTAGACCTATTTCGAACCACCGAAGGTGCTGAAGCTCCCGAAACTTATATACTAGGAGTAGGTGATGAAATCCGAATTTCAATTTTTGGAACTTCTCAAACTGATATTCAGCAGAAAATATCGGAGGATGGATCCATCCAACCCTCAGGATTTTCTAAGATATTTGTCAAGGGACTGTCTTTAAAGCAGGCAAAAAATATTATTGCTAAACGTTTAGCCAACTATTATGACTTTAGATCAGATCAGCTCGTTATCAGAATTGATGGTACTCGAACAATAACTGTAAATATTTTTGGTGAGGTAAGTACTCAAGGTAGTTTTAATATTTCAGCTCTTAACTCAGCATTTAATGCCTTATCTGCTTCTGGTGGACCGTCACAACTTGGTTCAGTTCGTGAAATACAATGGATAAGAGGTGATAAAAAGACATTACTTGATCTTTATGAATTTATGGTTAACCCTTCTGTAAATGCAGACCTTGCCCTTGAAAGCAACGACATACTTTATGTTCCCGTCGCACAGAAAATAGTTTCTATATCAGGAGCAGTTAAACGCCCAATGAAATACGAAATAAAAGGAAAAGAAAATCTTGAAGATTTGATAGTATTTTCAGGTGGAACGAATGCAGATGCCCGTCCGGATTATGTTAAAATCACACGAATAATAGAAGGTGAGGAAAAGTTATTTGAATATGATTTAACCAATGTTTTAAACGGAGAGCAATCTGTTGAATTAAAAAATGGAGATCGCGTTAATATACTTTCAATTAAACGACCCCTAGAAAATTATGTAGACATACGAGGATCTGTTTATTATCCGGGTAGATATGATTTGGATTCAAATCCTACTTTATCATCTTTGTTAAAAAATGCACAACCAAATTTTGACGCAAAAACAGATCTTGTTTTTGTAGAGCGAATACGTCCCAACCAAACAGTGGAATTATTAACCTTGCCAATCCCAGAAAATAAGGATTACAAATTACAATCTAGAGACAATGTGCAAATTTTGGATTTAAAAACTTATCAAGATCAAATGGAATTTAGTGTGGTAGGTTCAGTTCGTAACCCTTTTACAAGAATCCTTTCATTTGAAGATAAGCTTACCGTTGGTAAAGCTTTAGAAATTGCAGGAGGGCTGACACCTACCGCTAATAAAAATGCTTACATATATAGAAAAAACTGGAATAATCCTGAACAAACTACGTACATTCCTGTTGATGTTAAAAGCGATAGTTTATTGCAATTACGTGCTGGTGATCAACTAAAGATTTATGATGAAACACTTTATACAGACTTTGGGAATATCCGTATCTCGGGTGCAGTAAGAGAAACACAAAATTTAAGCTACGACCCTAGCATTAACTTGCATGATCTTATTGTTAATGCGGGGGGTCTTTCTATAGGGGCATATTATGGTGGATTACAGGTCTTTAGAGTTAACTTATCAACTACTCAAAAAGTACAATTTGAGACGATTACTTTAGAAGTAGATTCTAACTATCAATTGGTAAGCCCTGAAAGTTTTCAACTTCAGCCCTACGACCATGTAGTTGTTCGAATGACTCCTGATTTTAATTTAGGAAAAACGGTTGAGATTAATGGACAGGTAAAATATCCTGGATTGTATATAATTGACAATAATATAACTAGCTTATATGATGTAATAAAAAGTGCTGGGGGATTATTAGATGATGCAGATAAGTTCGGAACTTCACTATTTAGAACCTATAGAAATAGAGGAAATATTTCATTTGATATAAGCTCCTATCCGATGAGCAGCAATAAAATTATTAAAAATCCTATTCTTTTTGAAGGAGATGTCATTAACATTAACCGAATTGAAAATACTGTAAAGATATTCAATGAAGCAACTCAAATCAGTAAATATAAACTAGCTGAGGAAGGAGAATTCCAAAATATTATTTACCAAGGGAGAAAATCTTCAAAGTGGTATATTAATAATTTTTCTGGCGGATTTTTAAAAAATGCTGACAGAAAAAGTATGGTTGTCACGTTACCAAATAATCAGACTATAGGCACAAAAAGATTTTTGGGGATGAATATATATCCCAGGGTACTTCCAGGTTCAACGATTCGCTTGAATATGGACACTGAAAAGCAACGGAAACTTCTAGAACCTAAAGAAAAAGTAGATTTGGAGACAACTTTGTCAAAATCACTAGCAACCTTAACGTCAATCCTTTCGGTAATATTATTAGTAGAAAGATTATAATATCATTAACCAGAGGTGTCTAAATTTGTAAATAAAAAGTGAAATGGAAGGACAGATAAATAATAATACTTCACTGGACGATGAAATCGATCTTGTTGAACTGCTGAAACAAATATGGAGTGGAAGAAAGATAATTTTGTATTCTGCCATTGTAGGTGGTCTTATGGGGTTAATTATAGCGCTTTTATCACCTAACTCGTATTCCGCCTCTGTTTCAATTGTTCCTCAATTATCTGGTGAAGCTAAAGTCGGAGGAAATTTATCAGGAATAGCTGCTTTAGCAGGAATTAATCTTGGTTCTGTAGGGGCCTCTGATGAGCTCTCACCGTATGTGTATCCGCTCCTAGTTGAATCAGTCCCATTTCAGCTAGAACTTATGCAAAGCAGGTTCAATTTTGAAGACATTAAAGAGCCTATATCCTTCTTCAAATATCATACGGAAATAAAAAAGTTAAGTTTATTTCAAATCATAAAAAAATATACTTTTGGACTTCCTTTTTTAATTTTAGATGTACTTAAAGGTAAAGAAGATAACATGGGTTTTAATCTATCACAGTACAGCACTATTTTCGACTTTACGGAAAAAGAAGCAGAGGTTAGTGAGATTTTAGAGGAAAACATATCCATTGAGATTAATGAAAAAGATAATTTTATTTTAATTAAATCTACTTCACCTGAGCCTTTATTATCAGCTCAACTAGCCGAAAGAGTAACAGTGTTACTACAGAAATACATTACCGAAATTAAGATTGCCAAAGCTCAGGAAAACTTGGAGTTCTTAAAAGAAAGAATTAAGGAAAAAGAGATGAGTTTTAAGAGGGTTCAAAAAGAATTAGCTAAGTTTTCAGATAGAAACAACAATGTAGTTTCAGTGATATCCTCAATGAAGCAGCAAAACCTTCAAAGTGAATACTCTCTTGCTTTTGGAGTTTATTCCGAATTGGCTAAACAAATAGAACAGGCCGAAATTCAAGTAAAAAAAGACACCCCTATATTAACCGTTGTTCAACCGGTTCAAGTTCCGGATAAAAAGTCAGGGCCTAAGCGTTCATTGATATTATTAATATGGATTTTCTTAGGGGGAATTCTTAGTTGTGGATGGATTTTGGTTGAAAAGCCTATGAAAAAACTTTGGGATAAGGTTAAAAGTTAATCTCAGTATTTAACTCCTTATTACTTCAAGTTATTATTAGTAAGAAAATTCAGTTGTAATAACATTTTGTGTGTTTAAAGCTTCTTAATGAGAATATTAATCACTTTTTCCTCTTTTTGATCTTCTGATAGATTTCTCAAGATTCCTGGCATGATCGAAATGGATATCGATCGATAAAAGTAATCGAGGGATTCCTGCATCATCCAGAGCTTGGTCAAATCGCTCGGATCAGTCACATTTTTTAAGGCTAAAAACAGAGTTTAGACCCACACCTCGACCCACTAAAAAAACAAAACCCCGAAAACATTGAGCCTTCGGGGTGTAATAGTGGAGTCGGAGGGAATCGGACTTTTTGGGGACATCTTGTCATATATAGGGAAATCGTTTATTCATGGGGACAATATAACACTATTTTCCTACATTTACCCAATATAAACAACCCAGCACACAACCCAGATGAGATTTCTATTGGCAACACCAAAATCAGAAGTGACTACAATCAGAATTGAATTGTATCTCCCAGGAATAAAATCCCCTTTCAAATACAACACTGGAAGATCAATCAAGCCAGAACACTGGGATCTAAAAAAATACAGAGCCAAAACAATGAGAGGAGCTCAGGGAGATCGCAATCGAAAGCTCAATCTGATCCTGAATGAATATGAGTTTGCAGTGGAAAGGATTCGAGATCTTTATGGATCAGCACTCACAAAAGACAAACTCAAAGCAAAGCTGGATGAGTATTTTCATGTCCAGGAGAAAAAACCTGAGACTGTCCTGGAGCTGTTTGATGAGTATCTCCAGGAGATCAAAGATGTGGGAACCTTGACAAAAGGATCACAAACGAAATACAGGCAATCCAGGGACAAGTTCAAACGATTCCAGGGCAAAGTCAACTCAAACTCAAAGACATGACAGACACTGTCCTCTGGGCTTTTGTGGCATACATGAGGGACGTTTACAAGAACACCGACAACTCACTCTCCAGGAACTTGGTTTTTTTCAAAACCTTTTTGAATTGGAACATAAAAAAGGGGAGAGCTGTCCCAGATGATTTCAAACAAGTGACAATCAAAAAGAGAGACACTGACGACATTGCACTCACTCAAGAGGAGATCAATATCCTGGAGACAATAAATCTAGATCATAGGCTGGACATATATCGGGACATGTTTCTGATCGGTGTGTATTCTGGACAAAGGTTTTCAGACTATTCTGTTTTTGAGAAAGCTGATGTCAGCAAAGGAATGATCATCAAGAGAGCTAAAAAAACAGAGACAAATTCATACATCCCACTCCACCCAAAACTGGAGAGACTCCTGGAAAAATACAACTGGGAGGTCAAGAAAATATCATCACAGAAATTCAATAAGGCAATTCAACAGATCTGCAAGAAAGCAGGGTTTGATGATGAGGTAAAAAAGACAAAATATCAAGGATCAAAAAAAATGATCGAGCGATTCCAACGCTGGGAGATTGTCACATCACACACAGCCAGACGAACTTTCATCACGCTATCCTCAGAGAAAGGAATGCCCGATCACATTATTATGTCAATCACAGGAATCAGAGATCCAAAAACTTTGAATAAGTATAAAAAATTAAACCTATATTCTGTCATGGATCAAGCTACTAAGGTTTTTAAATAGTTTTCACCTTTTCAAAAACCTGCTCAACAATATACATCGCCTTTGCAAACTCCTCTTTTGCCTGTTCTCTATTATCTAATATTTTTTTCAGGGTTTGATGTCCAACTTGTAAAGCAACGGAGAACTCCTGATTCAAATTTTTGTTTGATATTTGCTCCTTTTCAACTATGTCTTCAATTTATTAATAATTGTTTTTTCCCAAATTAGATAATCAGTTTCAGAT
>JABAZL010000138.1 GCA_018608425.1 Flavobacteriaceae bacterium | reverse complement strand
ATACGATTGAAGGAACCCCCATCCAATTTGCAGATGATCTCGCTATAACCCAAGAGGGAGTTGTTTATTTTTCAGATGCTACCCAACGAAATCCGATCATAATTGAAAATGAATTTTGGGAACAACGGCCTTCTGGTAGAATTATAACCTATGATTTAAACACCAAAGAAGCTGCAGTTATCCTAAATGATTTGTTCTTTGCAAATGGAGTTGCTCTTGATCAGAATGAAGATTATATTATTATCAATGAAACCTTCGGGCTAGAAATCAAAAGACATTGGATTCGTGGTTCTAAAAAAGGAACTACTGAAGTGTTTACCAATAAGCTCCCTGGATTTCCAGATAATGCAACTTTTGCTGATGGAATTTTTTGGATTGCCATACCGAGTCAGCGCGCTTTAGAAGTGGAGCCACTTACCAAGCTCCCTTTCTTAAGGTCTGTGCTCTTGCGTTTACCAAAATTCGTTCGTGATGGGATTATACCTAAACCCTATTCAATGATCTTAGGGTTTGATGCCGAAGGAAAGTTACAATACAATTTACAAGATCCTAATGGAGGGTACGATTATATAACCAGTGTCCTACAGGTCGATGACAAACTTTATTTAGGAAGTTTGAAAGAAGCGGCAATAGGAATTTATACATTAAAAAAAGAAACACATGATTAATTTAGAAGGACAAGTAGCCATCATCACCGGTGGTGCACAAGGAATTGGTGAGGGTGTTTGCAAAGTTTTTTGCGATGCAGGAGCCACAGTAGCCTTATGGGATGTTCGAGATTCTGGAGCAGAAACTGCTGCAAAATTAAAAGATGATGGAGGAAAAATTTTCTTTCAAAAAGTAGATATCACCAATCGTGAAGCAGTCGATGCCGCGGTAAATGAAATCATCGGTACACACAGTAAAATTGATATTTTAATCAATAATGCTGGAATTGTTCGCGATAAGTCCATACTTAAAATGACCCAAGAAGAATGGGATGCCGTAATTAATGTCAATTTAAGCTCTCTATTCACAACTACTCAAGCGGTGCTTCCACACATGCGTGAAGCACGTTATGGAAGAATCATATCAGCTTCATCTATCAATGGTTTTGCAGGAGCTTTTGGTCAAACCAATTATTCGGCTTCTAAGGCTGGAGTTGCTGGTTTTACTCGAGCACTTTGTCGTGAAGTTGGACGATACGGCATTACAGCCAATGCGGTAGCACCAGGCTTTATTGAAACAGAAATGACCTCCGGTATGCCCGAAGAAATTATCAAAGCTGGAATTGCAATGATTCCTGTAGCCCGTATCGGAACAGCCGAGGATATGGGATATGCTTACCTCTACTTAGCATCGAAACAAGCTGGATTTATTAACGGAGTAACCCTCCATGCAAATGGTGGCGCAATGCCAATGTAATTATGAGTGTAAAAAAATTATTTGATTTAGAAGGAAAAGTAGCAGTCGTTACAGGTTCAAGTAAAGGAATAGGAAAAGCAATTGCGGAAGCTCTTGCCGAATTTGGTGCTAAAGTAATTGTGAGCAGTCGTTCTCAAGAAGCGGTAGATGCAGTTGCTGAAGAATTCAAAGCCAAAGGCTATGAAGCTACAGGCATAGCCTGCCATGTTGGAGATGAAGATCAACGACAAGCTTTAATCCAAAAAACAGTAGCCCTATACGGTGGTGTAGACATCCTTGTAAACAATGCAGCAACCAATCCAGTTTTCTCACCTTTAGAAGGCATCGAAAATAATGTTTTTGATAAAATTATGGATGTGAATGTAAAAGCTTGCTTTTCGTTTGCAAAACATTGTTTCCCTTTTATGAAAGAAAAGAAAAATGGAAGCATCATTAATATTGCTTCTGTCGAAGGAATGAAACCCAGTTTGGGGCTCGGGCTTTACGGAGTAAGTAAATCTGCTTTGATTATGCTTACCCAATCTCAAGCAAGTGAATGGGGTAAATATGGAATTCGTTCTAATGCAATTTGCCCTGGGCTTATTAAAACCAAATTCAGCAAAGCACTTTGGAGTAACGAACACATCATGAAACAAGTTGAAAGTCACTTACCCCTTCAACGCGCAGCCGATCCAACAGAAATTGCTGGACTTGCAGTTTATTTAGCTTCACAGGCATCATCTTATACTACTGGTGCAGTACTGAATGCTGATGGAGGACATATGTTAACTTAAACCACAACAATGGAACAACAAACCAACACAGCCTATGCGACACGCCTAACAAACACAAGTGAATTGAGTGCGTATGTAGGGAAAGAACTGGGACTGACCCAGTGGATGCCAATAACACAACAACGCATCAATACATTTGCAGATGCCACCGAAGATTTTCAGTGGATTCATACCGATGTAGAACGCAGTGCACTCTTTTCTCCCTATAAAAAAACGGTAGCTCATGGATTTTTGGTGCTGTCAATGGCGTCAAAAGTAAGCTACGATACTTTTTCAATCGAAAATGTTGCCATGGGTGTTAACTATGGCTTAGATAAAGTACGTTTTCCCAATGCAACCAAATCAGGTACCTTTTTTCGTGGACGCGTTTCTCTACTCGAGTGTGATGAAATTAAGGGTGGGATTAAATACAAAATGGGAATTGTCTTTGAATTAAAAGGAGAAGATAAACCTGCCTGTGTTGCAGAATTTATAGCAATAGCCTATTCAGGTCCTGGGAAAAAAGAGCAGCAAAAAATCGCTGATGCAACTGAGCAACCCAAAGAATCGGATACTGTTTTGCTAGAGAAACAAGGCAATATTGCTGTTGTAACACTGAATCGACCTGAACGTTATAACGCTGTAACGGATGAGTTGGTAAAGCGCCTCAATACAATAATTAGAGAAATAAGAAATGACAATCAAATTCGTGCGGTAGTTATCACGGGAGCTGGAAAAGGATTTAGCGCCGGAGCAGATATGGATACTATTGGTGTTGTTTTATCACCAGAAGATTCTAGAGAATACATCACTTCGGTTTATCAGACATTATTAAACAATTTCCAAACCCTAAAGAAACCCATCATCGGCGCGATCAATGGAACTGCAGCTGGAGTTGGAGCCTCTATTGCTTTGGCTTGTGACCTTAGGGTTATGACACCTTCGAGTGGAATCTTGTATGCTTTTGTGAATATTGGACTAGGTCCCGATGGAGGAGCCAGTTGGTTATTGACACGACAGGTAGGCTATTCTAAAGCGTTTGAAATTGCAGCTGAAGGTAAGAAAGTAAAAGCCGAAGAATGTTTAAGTCTTGGGTTAACCAACAAGATTGTAGCAGAAGACCAGCTTCTGGAATCTGCTATAGAATGGGCAAAAGCATTAGCCGCTAAGGCACCAATTGCCGTTGGAATCACCAAAGAAGACCTGGTACATGCTATGGACAACAACCTAAGTGAATCCATTGCATACGAGGCAGAAAAGCAAATTGCTGCCTTTGAAAGTTATGATTTAGTAGAAGGAGTAGCTGCTTTTGTTGAGAAAAGAAAAGCTAATTTTATAGGACAATAAAAAAACAAATAATGAATTTTGAAACAATAAAAAGTAACATAAAAGCCTTTGTAGAAAAAGAACTTATCACTCTAGAGCCTTGGATTTTAAATGCAGAATGGGAAGAGAAGTTACCCAAACTAAACGAGCTTAGAGAAAAAACTAAAGCGCAGGGTCTTTGGCTTCCACAGATTCCAAAAGAATATGGCGGTTTGGGTCTTACCAATGCAGAACACGGAGAAGTAAGTGAAATTTTGGCTGCAAACCCTTATGGTCATTACTGTTTTAATTGCCAAGCACCCGATGCTGGTAATATGGAAATATTAATCGAGTTTGGTACGGATGCACAAAAAGAACAATACCTCTACCCGCTTTTACGTGGAGAAATTAGGAGTTGTTTTGCAATGACGGAACCGGACCATGCGGGTTCTAATCCTGTAAAAATGGGCTCGGTTGCCCTAAAAGATGGAGACAACTATGTGATCAATGGGCATAAATGGTTTACTTCTGCCTGTGACGGCGCAAGTTTTGCTATTGCTATGTTGGTTACTGATCCAGAAGGAGATAACCCACATGAACGTGCAAGTCAAATTATTGTGCCTCTGGATACAGAAGGATTTGAATTTGTCCGTAATGTATCTATTATGGGGCACACCGGTGGTGGCTGGGAAAGTCATGCGGAGATTAAATTTAATGACTGCAAAGTTCCTTTAACAAACGTATTAGGAAAAGATGGTGCTGGGTTTGCTATTGCACAAGCGCGATTAGGACCTGGAAGAATTCACCATTGTATGCGTTGGATTGGAATTTGTGAACGTTCCCTAGACTTAATGTGTAAAAGAGCTGTTTCTAGAGAAATAGCCGAAGGAGAATATTTATCGGATAAACAAACCATTCAAAACTGGATTTCTGAATCCAGAGCTGAAATAAATGCAGCAAGACTTTTAGTTCAAGATGCTGCTCACAAAATTGATATTCAAGGAGCGAAGAATACCCGAGCTGAGATTTCGATTATTAAGTTTTTCTGTGCAGACATACTACAAAAAGTTGTGGATCGTGCCATACAAGTTCACGGTGCTTTGGGTATGACAGATGATATTATCTTATCCTATTTTTATCGCCACGAACGTGCTGCTCGAATCTATGATGGAGCAGATGAAGTGCACAAAAGTCGTTTGGCTCGTGCCATTTTAAAAAAGTATAAAGTATAAACGAATGAGTGTATCCATAGACAAAGCAAAAGAAGTTCGAAAGGGAGAGGGTATCGATGCAGGAATTTTAAGTGCCTATTTAGCTAAAGCATTTGATAAGCCCGAAGGCGAAGTTGCCATCAAGCAATTTCCTTCTGGGTTTTCAAACCTTACCTATCTAATAACGTTTGCTGAGAAAGAATATGTATTGAGAAGACCTCCGTTTGGAGCCAACATAAAATCTGGACACGACATGTCTCGAGAGTACACTATTTTGAGTGCGCTTAGTGGAACTTATGACAAAGCACCAAAACCCATTCTATTTGAAAAAGAACCGGGAGTATTGGACGCACCTTTTTATTTAATGGAACGTGTACAAGGAACGATTTTACGGGCTGGTACACTAAAAGAAAATCTACCAACTCCTGCTCAGTTCCAGTCACTTTCTAACAATTTTGTAGATACTTTGGTAGAACTACACCAACTGGACTATAAAGACATTGGTTTAGAAAACTTAGGGAATCCTGAGGGCTATTCAAAAAGACAAGTTGAAGGGTGGAGCAAGCGTTACCAAAAATCGAAAACCTCAGAGGTTGTTGCGATGGAGAAAACTGCACTTTGGCTTCAAGAAAACATACCTTCGGGCTCAAGAGCCAGTTTGGTTCACAACGATTTTAAATACGATAACTTAGTTTTAACTCCCGATGAGAATCTCAATATCAAAGCAGTTTTAGATTGGGAAATGACCACTCTTGGAGATCCTTTAATGGATCTTGGAACTAGTCTTGGTTATTGGGTTCATGAATCGGATCCTGATTTTATTGCGCAGAATCAATTGAGTTTGACCTCCAAACCTGGGAATCCAAGTCGGGGTGAAATTGTGAGTTTATACGAACAAAAAAGTGGAAAAACCGTTGACAATATTGAATTTTATTTTGTCTTCGGTGTCTTTAAAATTGCTGTAATTGTTCAGCAAATATACTATCGCTATACGCTTGGGCATACCAAAGATCCTCGATTCAAAGACCTGAATCAAATCGTGGAATTGTATGGAACTCTTGCACAACAGGCAATTCAAAAAAAGAAAATCGACAACTTATTTTAACGAATACAATCGTATGGAAACGACGACAAAAAAAGATTTAAAAGATTTTAGACTCGAAACAAGACAATGGTTAGAAGAGCATTGTCCTGAGAGTATGAGAACCCCTTTAAAGGATTCATCAGATTATTATTGGGGTGGTAGAAACCCTACTTTTTCGAGTGAAGATCAAAAAGTTTGGTTTGAAAAAAACCTTGAAAAGAAATGGATCGTTCCCTATTGGGATCCACAATATGGAGGCGGTGGATTAAGTGCTGAAGAAAACAATATTCTTAACCAAGAAATGACTCGTATTGGAGCTAGAAAACCTCTTTTTAGTTTTGGGATTTCTATGTTGGGCCCTGCCCTGCATAAGTTTGCAAACGAAGAACAAAAGATGCGTTTCTTACCCGATATTA
>JABAZL010000146.1 GCA_018608425.1 Flavobacteriaceae bacterium | reverse complement strand
AGAAATTAACCAGCCTTGCCGATTTAGCCAAAATGCAGTTCGAAAACTTGGCTCCCGATCCAGAACCACAAGAGCCAGAAGCCGTTGTCTTTGAAAAACAACAGCTTGAAGCGCACTTCAGTAATAAAGGGCGAGCGGGAAAAACGGTTACTTTAATTAAGGGGTTTGTAGGAGAAGTTCAAGATTTAAAAGCTTTGGCGAAAACCTTAAAAAACACAGTTGGCGTTGGCGGGACAGTGAAAAATGGCGAAATCATAATTCAAGGAAACTATCGAGAACAACTCATAACGATATTATCTAACATGGGACATCATGTAAAACGTGTTGGAGGTTAGTTTACCAAACAATAGGCTTTTGTCCACTCTTTATTAAATATTCGTTGCATTGACTGAAGTGTTTATTGCCAAACCAATACCCTCGATTAGCACTTAAAGGAGAAGGGTGTCCACTGCTTAACATCAGATGCTTAGACGAATCAATTAATTTTTCTTTTTTCTTGGCATATCCACCCCATAATAAAAAAACGACATCAGTACATTTTACAGAAATTTCCCTAATTACATCATCTGTAAAGGCCTCCCACCCTTGTTTTTGATGACTTCCTGCTTCGTGTGCTCGAACAGTTAGCGTTGCATTGAGCAGCAAAACACCTTGCCTTGCCCAACGCTCCAAATTACCACTCGTTGGATATGGAGTCTGAAGATCTGATTCAATTTCTTTGAATATATTGACCAATGATGGTGGGTGTTTCATTCCTTCTGGCACAGAAAAACTGAGCCCATGAGCTTGTCCAGGTCCATGGTAAGGATCTTGACCCAAAAGAACCACTTTTACTTCATTAAAAGGACACAAATCAAACGCTGCAAATATGGCATCTGACTCAGGGTAACAGCTTTGTGTTTTGTATTCCTCTTCTACAAAAGTTGTCAAGGCATCAAAGTAGGGTGCTTGGGTAGTGTTTTTAATGATATTTTCCCAACTGGGGTGTATTCGATCTCGCATGAAATTATGTACTTTTGCTATGCAAAAATATGAAAATACAAGAGAAAGCACTTAGCGACTTAGAATTTACTACGGTACTCCAACAACTTTCCCAATTAGCCATTACTGCTATGGGGAAAGAACGATGTTTAGAACTTCAACCCATTGAAAAAGAAACTGAGTTGATTCTTCAATTAGAATCAGTATCTGAGTTTACAGCTTCTTTTGCCAATGAAAACCGAATTCCAAACCATGGATTTGATGATTTGACAGCAGAAATTCACTTATTGAAGATTGAAAATTCTGTTCTTGAAATTGATGGTTTCCGTAGGATTGCCGCCGCATCCGACATCATTAATATCTTGCTTAAGTTTTTTAAAAAATTCAAAGAATATTACCCTAAGCTATATGGGCAAGGAGCGGATATTGAAATCACTAAAGAACTTATTCTTTCGATCAACAATGTAATTGATCGCTTTGGAGAAGTCCGCAACGATGCATCACCAGAACTTTATCAAATTCGAAAAAAAATCCAATCCGTTCGATCTAAAATTGGACAAAGTTTTCAACGCGCACTTAGTCAGTACAGTACTGCCGATTATTTGGATGACATAAAAGAATCTGTAGTAGACAATCGCCGTGTGTTGGCGGTGAAGGCCATGCACAGACGTAAAATAAAAGGTGCAATTATGGGAAGCTCCAAAACAGGGAGCATTGTGTACATTGAACCTGAAACTACCTTACAGCATACCCGAGAACTCAATAACCTTCAGTTTGAAGAAACCGATGAAATTAAGCGTATTTTATTGGAATTGACTCAAACCCTACAACCCTACCGCCCTCTTCTAATCGAATACCAAAAGTATTTGATCTTACTGGATAGTTATTATGCACGGGCCAAGTATGCAGAGCTAACGTCAAGTATTTTACCTAAAATAAATTCCAAAAGAGAACTGACACTAGTAGATGCCTATCATCCACTACTCTACTTGTCTAATAAAAAAGAAGGAAAAAAAACCTTTCCTCAAGACATTACCCTTACAGAAGGTCAACGCATCATTGTTATTTCGGGACCCAATGCAGGTGGAAAAAGTATTACCCTAAAAACAGTAGGTTTGCTGCAACTGATGCTTCAAACGGGAATGTTAATTCCGGTACACGAACAAAGTACCGTTTGTTTCTTCGATCAAATAATAACAGATATTGGTGATAATCAATCCATCGAAAATCACCTAAGCACCTATTCGTATCGGTTAAAAAACATGAAGTATTTCATTCGGAAGTGCAACAAAAACACACTTTTTCTGATCGATGAGTTTGGAACAGGTTCCGATCCTGAATTAGGTGGTGCTTTAGCGGAAGCATTTCTAGAAGAATTTTACAATAGAGAAGCTTATGGTATTATTACAACACACTATTCGAACCTAAAAGTATTGGCCAACGAACTCCCTTTTATGTCCAATGCCAATATGCAGTTCGACAATCACACCCTCGAACCTGTTTTTAATCTAATCTTGGGAGAAGCCGGTAGCTCTTTTACTTTTGAAGTCGCTCAGAAAAATGGCATCCCCTACAGCCTTATTAACCGAGCTAAGAAGAAGATAGAGCGCGGGAAGGTTCGTTTTGACGCTACCATTGCTAAATTGCAAAAAGAGCGCTCACAGATGACTAAAACAGGTGATTCTCTTAGGAAACAAGAAAGCAAAGCAATCGAAGAGAATGCACGTTTGGAACTTTTGAATAAAAAGATTAAAGAAAAGCTGATTGGTTACCAAGAACTTTTTGATCATAACCAGCGCATGATTGTGCTTGGGAACAAGGTCAATGAGGTTGCTGATCGGTATTTTGAAAACAATAAAAAACGTCCTTTAGTTGCTGATCTCCTTCGTCTAGTTGACGGCGAAAATTCGAAACGCAAAAAGAAAACTGCGTCTGAGAAGAAGAAAGATAAAGAAGTTAAAGAAAAAGCCAATACAGAAGCAACCAAAGCTATGGTTGGTATTCGTAAAGAAAAAAAGAAAAAGAAAAAAGCAGCTCCTGTTCCTGTAAAAGTTAAAGTTAACTTCAAACTTGGAGACCAAGTGCGCTTGTTTGACGGAAAAGCAGTTGGTACTATTGATTCTATTGAAAAAGAAAAAGCGATTGTTAATTACGGTATGTTTACTACTCAGGTTCGTCTTGAAGCTTTAGATTTGGTTCAAGCTGCAAAAACTAAAAAATGAAAACTGCTATAATCCTTTTCGATGGCCCTTGTGTGTTATGTAATGCATGGATAAACCGACTGTGTCAATGGGATCGTAGGGATCAACTTCGTTTTGCAAGTTTGGACAGTAAAACGGGACAGCAATTTTTTAAAGAGCGAAACCTAGATCCTGATGAATTGGATAGTGTTGTCTTTTGGGTTCCAAATGAGACCTATGCTCTAGAAGCTCAGGCTACTTTTGAGTTATTCAAAACCTTAGGTGGTGGCTTTAAAATACTAACAATATTTAACATTTTCCCAAACTTTGTATCCCAGGGAGTCTATCGTTTAATTGCAAGAAACAGATACCGATGGTTCGGCAAATTCGATGCTTGTCCCTTACCCAATCCAAAGTATGCACATAAGTTTTTAGAATAAAACCAAAGATATGTGTAGTTTTATTTTGTATTTCCCAACATGAAAAAGCTCATTTTACTTGTAACAATAACATGCGTTACTTCTTCAGCATTTGCTCAGGACTGGGCTAATCTTGAACGTTTTAAGGGAGGAAATAGTTCAATCATGCAAGAAGTAAACACAGGAAAAAGAATTGTATTCATGGGGAACAGCATTACGGAAGGCTGGTCCAATTTTGATTCAATTTTCTTTAGTAAAAATCAATTCATTAACCGAGGAATTGGAGGTCAAACTACCCCACAGATGCTGCTGCGTTTTAAACAAGACGTCATAGACATTAAAGCAAATACTGTTATAATTCTTGCTGGAATTAATGATATAGCAGAGAATACAGGGCCGATTAGTTTGAAGCAAATTCTTGGTAATATTATTTCTATGTGTGAGCTCGCTAATCAAAATAACATTCGTGTAATCCTCTGCAGCGTGCTTCCAGCAAATAAGTTCCCATGGGAGCCCAAAATCACTCCAACACAAAAAGTAATAGAACTTAATAAGATGCTTCTTGAATATGCAAATTCAAAATCCATTACCTATGTTGATTATTACTCCAAAATGGTAGATGATAAGCAAGGGCTTATCCCTGCATATGGTTATGATCCAGTACATCCAAACCAAGAGGGCTATGTTGTTATGAAACATATTCTGTCGGAGGTTCTGGAAATAAAGTAGTGCTTATTGAATCCATTTATTTTCTTTAATAACGAATAAATCATATAGTAAAATATATTTTTTATACATTTATATTAATATTGCTGTAGCATTTCATTTACGACACTGTTTTAAATAACCCATAAAATCCCCTTATGAAAAACTACTTATCCCTAGTACTAAGAATAATTGTTGCTGTAATTTTATTACAAACTCTCCGCTTTAAATTTCTTGCACACCCAGATAGTATTTACATTTTTACGCAAGTTGGAATGGAACCTTGGGGGAGAATCGGAATTGGTGTTTTAGAATTGATTGCCAGTATCTTACTTTTTTTGCCAAAAAAAATATGGTTAGGAGCTGGACTCTCTGCTGGTCTAATGGCAGGAGCAGTTACGATGCATTTAACCATGATTGGAATTGAAGTTAAAGGCGATGGTGGCACTTTGTTTTATACTGCAATAGCAACGCTCATACTCAGCCTAATGATTCTATGGGTTAAAAAGAAAGATATTCCCTTCCTAAATCTATAACACTAAACCTTACTTATGAAAACTGAATTGACCCCACCCAAATGGGTGCAAATATTTGTTATCCTACTATTGATATGGAACCTTATTGGAGTCTTTGCATTTGTTTCTGATGTTTTATTGGATCCAAGTACTTTAGATCAAATACAACAAGACTTTCGCGCAAATTTCCCTTTATGGACCAAAATTGTTTATGGCCTTGCTGTTGGGTTAGGCTCATTCGGAACCTTTGGGTTATTCCTACGTAAAAGCTGGTCAAAGAATGTTTTAGCTATTTCCTTAATTTGTGTAATTATTCAGATGTATCACAGTATGTTTATTGCCGGGGCAATCGAAACTTTTGGTGTTTCAATAGCAAAATTACCGACTGTAGTGGTAATTCTATCGTTGACCTTAGTGTGGATTGCACAATTATACCGACGGAAAGGCTGGTTTATTTGAGTTTGCCTATCGATTTTGCTACAAACATGGAAACTGCTGCATCGCCTGTTACGTTAACAACGGTACGGCACATATCCAAAGGTCGATCGATTGCAAATATTAGTGCTAACCCAGCTTCAGGAATTCCTGCTTGAGCCAAAACAATAACCAACATCACAATCCCTGCACTAGGGACAGCTGCAGTTCCTATTGAGGCTAGTGTTGCCGTAAATATAATACCTAATTGTGCAGCTAGACTTAAATCCAGACCGAAAGCTTGTGCTATAAAAACAGCTGCTACTCCCTGATATACACTAGTACCATCCATATTTATGGTAGCACCAATTGGAAGAACAAAACTTGTTACTTCTTTATCCACTCCTAAATTATCTTCAACACACTCCATTGTAACAGGAAGTGTTGCAGCACTTGAACTTGTTGAAAAAGCAAGTAGTTGTGCTGGAGCGATTCCTTTAAAGAAAAAGGAAGTACTTTTCTTAACCACCACACGCACGAATATAGCATAGACTCCAATCATAGCCGCAAGTCCTAACACTAAAGTAACAGCATAAAGCGCAAGGGCTTTAAAGAGTTCTAGACTTGGAGCTTCGACTACCAAGGCAGCTAGTAGAGCAAACACTCCATAGGGAGCTGCAAGCATGATGAGATCAATGAGTTTTAGAATTACCGCATTGAAAGAATCAAAAAAGCTTTTTACGGATGTGGATTCTTTCTCGGGAATAAGAATAATTCCAATACCAAAGAACATGGCAAAAAATATAATTTGCAGCATATTGCGATTATTGCTCGCAGCTGCAAAAATATTGGATGGAACAATATCAACGAGTGCTTGCAAAGGGCCTGCACTACTCTGCTTTGCAGCAGCTTCTCTCTTCTGATTTGCATCCGAGGCATAGGCCTCTACCAATTCTTTTCTAGTTTCTACGCTAATCGATTTTCCCGGTTGAATGGTGTTGACCAAAATCAAACCAATAACAACAGCAACCAAAGTGGTGCTTATGTAGGTCAAAATTGTTCTACCTCCCATTTGCGAGAGTTTTGAAATATCTTTTAAATCGGAAACTCCTTTTATCAGTGATGCCAATATTAAAGGAATTGCAATTAGCTTCAACAGATTAATAAAAATAGTACCAAACGGTTTGATATAGTCACCAACAAATTGAGAACCACCGCCAACGTATGACATTACTAAACCAAAAAGAACACCCAGGGTCATCCCGATTAAAATTTTCCAGTGTAAAGCTAATTTTTTCATAAACTAAATTTTATTTGTTCGACTAAGTAAGCT
>JABAZL010000104.1 GCA_018608425.1 Flavobacteriaceae bacterium | reverse complement strand
GAGCAAAACTGATGTATGGCAGTCATACCAGCCAAAATAACATAGTTCCCAATATTGATATGTCCAGCTAGTGTGCTGTTATTAGAGAAAATACAAAAGTTTCCTACTTTACAATCATGAGCAATATGGGAATACGCCATGATTAAACAATTCGTTCCTATTGAAGTTTGCTGACGATCTGTTGTTCCACGGTTGATGGTTACACACTCCCTAATGGTAGTGTTATCTCCAATAATGGTAAGGGTTTCTTCTCCTGCGTATTTTAAATCTTGTGGTGGAGCAGAAATTACAGCTCCTGAATAAATATTACAATTTTTTCCAATGCGCGCACCTTCCATAATAGTAACGTTCGAACCGATCCAGGTTCCTTCCCCGATGATGACATTATTGCTAATGGTAACAAAGGGTTCAATTACTACGTTGTTTGCGATTTTGGCTCCGGGATGAACATAAGCTAAGGGTTGATTCATATGCTGTCTTTTCTAACGATTTGTGCCATTAACTCTCCTTCGGTGGTTATTTTTCCATTGGCAAAGGTATAACCTTTCATATGACAAATCCCTCTTCTAATTGGAGTTATTAGCTCCAGTTTAAAAATCAAAGTGTCTCCGGGATATACTGGGTTCTTAAATTTCACGTTATCTATTTTCATAAATAAAGTCAAATAGTTTTCTGGGTCAGGAACAGTATTCAAAACCAAAACCCCACCTACTTGAGCCATTGCCTCTACTTGCAACACTCCTGGCATTACTGGTGCGCCTGGAAAATGACCAACAAAAAATTGTTCGTTCATAGTTACATTTTTCAACCCAATTACATGCGATTTTGACAATTCAAAAATCTTATCAACGAGTAAAAAAGGAGGTCTATGCGGCAACATTTTCATGATGTCATTAACATTCATCAATGGAGGCTGATTGATATCTATATTAGGCGCATTGAGGCGCTTTTCTAATTTGATGATTTTCGAAAGCTTGCGGGCAAACTCAACATTTACTTTATGCCCGGGTTTGCGTGCAATTACTTTTCCACGAATACGTCGACCTACCAATGCAAGATCACCTATAATATCTAATAATTTGTGACGTGCAGCTTCGTTCGGATGGTGTAAGGAAAGATTATCCAAAATTCCATTGGGCTGAACCGCAATGTCTGTTTTATTAAATGCTTTCTTTAAGCGCTCCATTGTTTCGTCAGACAAGGGTTTATCTACATAAACAATAGCGTTGTTCAAGTCTCCACCTTGTATTAAGCCGTTTTCGAGCAACATCTCTAATTCATGAAGAAAACTAAAGGTTCTAGAAGAAGAAATTTGCTCTACATAATCATCTAGATGTTCTAATGATGCATTCTGAGTACCTAAGACCTTAGTACCAAAGTCAACCATAGTGGTTACTTGATAATTATCCCAAGGAATTAAGGTCATTTCACTCCCAGATTCTTCGTCTCTGTAATGAATAATTTCTTTGACAATATACTCGTCGCGTTCTTCTTCTAGTTCTTTGGTTTCAGCTTTTTGTAAAGCTTCTACAAAAAACTTAGATGACCCATCCATAATAGGAGGCTCTGAAGCACTGAGTTCTATCAGACAGTTGTCTATCTGAAGGCCAACCAAAGCAGATAATACGTGCTCAGATGTTTGAATCTTTACATCGTTTTTAACTAAATTGGTACCTCTTTGTGTGTTTGTGACATATTGCACGTCGGCTTCAATAGTTGGTTGACCTTCGAGGTCAGTTCTTTTGAAGATGTAACCAGTATTGGATGCAGCTGGCTTAAATGTTAAAACAACATTTTTTCCAGTGTGTATACCCACACCTTCTAAAGTAATTTCTTTAGCAATTGTTGTTTGAAAAGTAGGCTTATTTTCCATGTTGTTCTTTTTCTATTTGATCGAGGCGTTTTATTATTTTAGGTAGGTTTTTAAAATGTACGTACGATTTACTGTAGCTAGTGAAATCGAAAGCTGGTGTGCCTTGTAGCATCGTATTATCTTTGAAATTTCGAGTAACACCCGTTTGACCTTGTATCTGAACTCCGTCGCCAATTTTTAAATGACCTGCAAATCCAGCTTGACCGCCGATAACACAGGATTTTCCAATCTTGGTTGAGCCTGCAATTCCAACAAGTGCAGCGATGACAGTATTCTCACCGATTTCAACATTATGCGCAATCTGAATGTGATTGTCAAGTTTTACGCCATCATGAATAATAGTAGCACCGAGAGTTGCTCGGTCAATTGTTGAATTTGCTCCAACATCTACATTGTTACCAATTCTAACGATCCCTGTCTGTGGAACTTTTTTGTAAGTACCATCGGCTTGAGGTGCAAATCCAAAACCTTCAGATCCAATTACACAACCCGGATGAATAACGCAGTTTTCACCAATTTCAGTGCGTGACAGTATTCTGGCGCCATTGAGAATAACGGTTCCTGAACCAATGACTACACCTTCGCCAATAAAACATTGTGGGTGTATTTTTACTTGATTACCAATTCGAACGTTTTTCTTAATTACGGTAAACTCACCCACGTAACACGACGCATCCAAAGCAACGCTTTCGTGAATTGATACCGGTTGCATTACACCTTTCTCATCAGTGTCAAGGGTATTGTAATATTCTAAAAGTTTAGAAAATCCTTGATACGCATCAGGAACACGAATTAGTGTAGACTGAACATCACTTTCTAAAACCAAGTCCTGATTAACGATAACAACTGATGCTGCGGTTTCGTATATAAAAGGCGTGTATTTTTTGTTTGCCAAAAAGGTTAGAGAACCCTCGGTACCCTCTTCGATTTTAGAGAGTTGATGAACTTCTATATCAGGATTTCCCTCTATAGATCCGTTCAAAATACCAGCAATTTGTTTAGCGGTAAATTTCATTGCTGCAAAAGTATAAAAATTAGCTTAGAAACTGGGCTTTGCAAAGCAGAGATAAAATTTTGATTCAACATTTGAAAATGAATTTCCAACAAATAATTCTGAATGCTCTTGCAAAGAGCTGACTTCACCAGACTTTGTCAATATCTTTATCGTCTTGGTGTCAGGAACATAGGCTTGATTGGAGATCCCTCCAGTAAAAACATAATTATCCAATTGTTCATTTGACAACTTCCATGGAGCGAGTAAGGATTTTTTCTCCTGAATCTGTTCCAAATCGAATGGAGTGTTCTGAATCCTAATTTTCAATAAGTTTCGGTTCAATATTCTACTAGATAAATCGCGTAAAACAAAATCGGAATGGTGTTGCCATTCTTTTAGTGCTGCTAAAATATCGTAATCATCAAGTAACGCAAACCGATTTAGAAGTTCCAAGGTGTCGATTGCCTTTATATCGTGGTTTAAGAAATAAGCTAAGGAATTCGATATCTTCAACTCTACTCCTTCTTTAAAAAGTTTACGTGCATGAAGAAGAATTCGCTCCAAGAGTAACTCGGCTACTAAGCTTGTTTTGTGTAAATAAACTTGCCAGTACATCAGGCGTCGAGCAATTAAGAATTTTTCAACAGAGTGCATGCCTTTCTCTTCAATAACCAGTTGATCATCAACAACATTAAACATGGTAATGATACGTTCTGAGTTGATATTACCTTCCGTGGCAGCGGTATAAAAACTATCTCGTTTAAGATAATCCATTCGATCCAGATCGATTTGCCCAGAAACCAATTGATGCATGAACTTCTGTGGGTATTCGTTTTTGAAAATTGAAATTGCTAAGGTTAGCTCACCATCAAACTCCTTATTCAAAGTCGACATGAATTCTAACGATAATGATTCGTGATGCACCCCAACTACAATACTGTTTTCCATTGCATGAGAAAAAGGTCCATGCCCAATGTCGTGAAGTAAAATTGCAATTTGCATCCCAATCCCCTCTTCTTCACTTATTTGAACTCCTTTGGCTCGTAGTGTTGAAATTGTTTTTTGCATCAAATGAACACAGCCTAATGCGTGTTCAAAACGACTATGACGTGCACCAGGGTATACCAATGAAGAAAGTCCCATTTGGGTTATTCTCCTCAAACGTTGAAAAAACCTATGCTCTAATAATTTAAAAATTATGGGGGCATTGATATGAATAAATCCGTAAATTGGATCGTTTAATAAGGTCAATTTTTGATTTATCTTCAAGTTGCTAATTTTTAACAAATATAATGAATCTAGAGCCAATCCAAATCTTATGGGTCGACGATGAAGTTGACCTCCTCAAACCACACATCCTTTTTCTTCTCGACAAAGGCTATCGAATTACTCCGTGCAACAATGGCTTAGAAGCTATTGACCTTGTTGAGAAAAACCATTTTGAAGCGGTGCTGTTAGACGAAAACATGCCCGGGCTCAGTGGATTAGAAACCTTGTCTCTCATAAAAGGTAAACAGCCAAAACTTCCAGTAATTATGGTAACTAAGAACGAGGAAGAGCATATAATGGAAGATGCAATCGGTTCTAAAATATCAGATTATCTAATAAAACCTGTCAATCCGAATCAAATTTTACTGTCTCTAAAAAAGAACTTGTTACACAAAAATTTGATTGCAGAAAAAACCACTCGAAACTACCAACAAGAATTTCGAAAAATCAGCATGGAGCTCATGGATTTGAGTACCGCAGAGGAGTGGGCTGCGTTTTATCAGAAAATGATTTTCTGGGAATTGGAGTTAGAATCCCTAGTAGATCCTGGGATGATGGAAATTTTTGAGAGTCAAATAAAAGAAGCAAATTCATTGTTTTCTAAGTTCATATCCAAATCCTACGAAAATTGGATGAACGACTCAACTGCTGCGCCCGAATTATCGCACACCATATTTAAAAACAAAGTAAAACCCCTACTCAAAGAAAATAAACCTACACTCCTACTGGTAATTGATAATCTCCGAATGGATCAATGGAAAACCATTGAGCCGCTATTGACAGACTTTTACCAAAAAGAAAAAGAAGAAACCTATTACAGCATACTACCAACTGCAACACAATATGCTCGTAACGCACTGTTTTCGGGTTGTACTCCTTTAAAAATATCGGAGCTTTATCCGCAGTGGTGGAAAAATGATACCGACGAAGGTGGAAAAAACTTGTTTGAAAAAGATCTTTTACAAGCTCAGTTAAAACGCCTGAATATCGATGGGAAAATGAGTTATCATAAGATCACAAATTTAAAAAACGGGAAACTACTCGCAAAGTCATTAAGTAACCATAAAGATGAAAAGTTAACTGCTGTTGTTTATAATTTTGTAGATATGATTTCTCATGCGAAATCTGAAATGGAAATCATTAAAGAATTGGCATCAGACAACAAAGCATACCGATCACTAACTGCAAGTTGGTTTAAAAACTCTCCTTTATTTGAACTACTTTCAGAAGCTAGAAAACTTGATTTTCAGTTGATTATCACGACAGATCATGGAACAATCAATGTGGTTCAACCCGTTGAAGTAGTGGGAGATAAAGAATCTAGTGTGAATCTTCGATACAAAACAGGAAGAAGTTTGACTTTTCCAGCTAAAAAAGTATTTGCAATTGATAAACCAGAAAGAATTCAGCTTCCAAAAATCAATTTAAATAGCACTTATATTTTTGCATTGGATTACAATTACTTTGTCTACCCTAAGAATTACCATCACTTTGCCACTTTGTTCAATAATAGCTACCAACACGGAGGTATTTCTATGGAAGAAATTATAATTCCTTTTGTAGTTTTACAGCCGAAAAAGTAATTCACTCATGATTCGAGAATTCAAACTGAACGATGTTGACGCACTTGCAAAGGAGCTTAGCACACTTATTAGTCATTCAATAATCTTATTCGATGGCTCCATGGGAATGGGTAAGACAACTCTGATTAAAGCACTCTGCAAACAATTGAATGTTATTGACACCGTCAGTAGTCCTACATTCTCCTTAATTAATGAATACAAAACAAAGGATGGTAAATCAATATATCACTTTGATTGCTATCGTCTCGAAACTCCAGAAGAAGCTTATGATTTTGGAGCTGAGGAGTACTTGGATTCAGGCTCCATCTGTTTAATTGAATGGGCTGAAAAAATACAACCCCTACTCCCACAGGAATTACATCGTGTCAAATTAGAATATATCGATCAAAATACTCGAAAAATAGAGTTTAGCTAAGAGAAAGAACCTTATTTTTACAAAAAAAAATTACATGAGTTTTATAAAAAGATTGGGATATTATTTAGGCGGATTTTCTGCTGGTTTAATTTTTTTGGCGTTTTTCTTAAATGGTAAACGAACCGAATGTAATTATAGCCCAGATGCGAGAGTCCTGAATAATCTTTCTAAGAAAGAATGGGTATATGCACCTGGTATTTCTCAATCATTTACTTTAGACTCTATAACAATTCAAGCACTAATAAAAAAAGGAGATATTAATTTTGGTTTAAGTGAGATTCAAAAAGATAGTTGTAAAATATATCTGATTGAAACAGAATTGGAATTTAAAGAATATGATGTGGAAATTGAAAATTGTGCAAAAACGGCAACAATTTTATCAGTAAGAATTTCAGATTAAGAAGGCAAAATAAGATATTTTACAAAAAAAAAGCAGCTCAAAAATTGAACTGCCCTCTCATAAATAAA
>JABAZL010000075.1 GCA_018608425.1 Flavobacteriaceae bacterium | reverse complement strand
CACTTCAGCTTGGTTTAGCAGATTTTAAGTTTGATAAATACAACATCCACATTCACGTTCCAGAAGGTGCTACGCCTAAAGATGGTCCTAGTGCTGGAATTACCATCCTTACATCATTGGTTTCTCTTTTAACACAGAAACGAGTCAAGAAGAATCTTTCTATGACTGGAGAAATCACCCTTCGGGGGAAGGTACTGCCTGTTGGCGGGATTAAAGAAAAAATCCTAGCAGCAAAACGTTCTAAGATCAAAGAAATTATCTTGTGTGAAAGCAATAGAAAAGACATTGAAGAAATCAAGGATTCTTACCTCAAAGGGCTCACCTTTCTTTTTGTAAAAGAAATGGGAGAAGTACTTGCCTTGGCCTTGACTACTCAAAATGTAAAAAACACTAAAAAGTTATAAGCTTATATGTGTACAGTTAGTTTTATTCCTTTAGCCGACGAACGATTTATATTCACTTCTAATCGAGATGAGAATCCAAATCGAGCTGCAACCGCATTGCACGAGTTGGAAGTAGAAGGGAAGACCCTCTTTTTTCCGCAAGATGCACAAGCCAAAGGGAGTTGGTTTGTGTTTTCGAACACCAATCAATTTGTGTGTGTGCTCAACGGTGCTTTTGAGCCTCATTTGCCCGAAGGATCATATCGATTGAGTAGAGGTAAGATGGCGGTTCAGTTTTTTGAATACGCAGATCATCGTGACTTCATCAATACGTTCGAGTTTGAAGGCATGGAACCTTTCACCTTTATCATTTACGATCAAGGAACATTAATCGAACTTCGTTGGGATGAAAAAGAGTTGCATGAAAAAATGCTTTCTACATCCGCATTCCACCTTTGGTCATCGGCTACGCTGTATCCTACCTCTTGGCAAAAAACACGTTTTAAACTACTGAAAAACTGGACAGAACAAAAGGAACGCACCCAAGCGGAGGTTATGGATTTTCAACGTTCTGAATTTCCCTTTGAGCGCTCTGCTTTAGAAGCGATCTATGGAGACCGAGTTCCAGATGATGTTCCTGTTGAAACCCTAAGCGTTTCATCCATTCACGGGAATAAGAATGCTTTTGAATTTCAATACAAAAGAAAAGATGCATCTGTACAATTAGAAAAGTCAGTCCAAATCAAATAAGCGATACTACAATCTCTTTCTTATCTTTGAATTATGAAAACGACAGTAATTGCAGTAGACGGTTTTGCCTCTACGGGTAAAAGCACCTTATCTAAGCGCTTAGCAAAGGCACTTGATTTCACTTATATGGATACAGGGTATATGTATCGTGCAGTGAGTTATTTTGCCTTGACTACCGATTTGATACAAGGAGACGTTATTCAAGAACAAGCACTTGAAGTTGCACTTTCTGAGACCTCGTTTAGCTGGAGTACAGCTGCAGGTCCAAAGCAAATGTTGTTTAACGGAAAGGCATACGGAGACGAACTAAGAACGCTAGCAATTTCTTCGTGGGTTAGTCGTATTGCACAATTGGGCTTTGTTCGAGAACATCTGGTCAATCAGCAGCGTATTTTATCTCAATTGGGAAGCGTTGTAATGGATGGCCGCGATATTGGTACTGTTGTTTTTCCAAACGCAGACTTCAAATTTTTCTTAATTGCAGACCCCAAGGTTCGTGCACAACGCCGCTTCGATGAATTGCAAGCAAAAGGGGAAGAAGTACTTTTTGAAGAGATTTTAAAAAATGTTGTCGATCGGGATCATCAAGATAGTACCCGAGCAATATCTCCTCTCAGAAAAGCAGAAGAGGCTGTCGAAATTGATACCACATTATTTTCTGTAGAAGAAGTTTTTGAGCAAATGATGTCAGTAGTAAAAGCCTAAAATCAAACTCCGAATTGCTGGAGGTGATGTTCCAAGTGCTTAGCAAATAAAGTATTCCATTCTTCGGAACTGAGAGGACCAAATCCATGCGATTCTAATTGCTCGAAATGTTCTTTACCCAGTGACAAAACCTTATTCAGGTAGTTGATCAAGCGTTTTCGTTCAACTTCAAAATCACGAGATCCCTTGATGATGAATACCGGAGCAGTTCTTGAATTTTTGGAATATGCCTTAGGACCTATGACTGCTTTTTTTACGAATAATTTTAGGATTAACTTTTTAAATCCTTTGGGTTTTGGATGGAGGTCTTCGAATGCCATTTCATAGGCTACATTAACATGAGCCAACATCTGATCTGAGTACATTTTTCCCCAAAGAGGTTTGGTACTTGGACTGAGCATGTTGATTCGTTCGATTAGTTGGGCAACTTCGGTTGCTTGGAAGATGTTTGGGATATTCATGATTTAAAATTGGGTGATTTCAATGTAAATAAAATTTTAAAAACAAGTACCCACTACCAAAAAAATCTTTGACGGAATTGGTTCAGAATTAGGAGAAAAATGTGCTAAGAATTCCCAAGAGACAAATGCTCAATACTGCAATTCCTATGTAAACAGAGCGAATTTGTTGTTGCGGTTGAAAGGGAGCACTCTTCCAAATAAAATAGATATACGCTACAATAGAATAGGTAGAAAGGAATAAATTTAGCCCTTTATCATATCCTAAATAGTAAAGAGTAAAACCAATAATAGCTTGTGAAACTCCTAAGTTGATATGAAACCTCTTTGAAAAACGTAAAAGCCCTTTTAGGTCTACTTGCTCTTGTTTTCCTTTACTCATTGTATTGTATCCTGAGAGTAGGTAGGGTGCATTTTTTTCGGTTATTAGATAACCAACTCCAATAAAAACGAAGCTTAGTATACAGATGAGAATAACGACTTGCATGCTTTTATTTTTTCTTTAAATGTGCAAATTGAAAATTTTGAAGGGTATCGAATGGCGTCGAATGGTCTTCGGTTTGAGCATGTAATACTTCAAATGCATCACCAAAACAAGTTGTAAGCTCAGCAACATTATATTGTGTAATAGGCAATCCACTACATTTTAAAGGACCTTCTTTTGAAAAAACGCCCAAAACCATAAAAGATTCTACCCATAGTTTGACAGTGTTTTTATAGGTTTCAATTTCAGATGTAGTTGTAAGAAAATGAAATGTTGCTCGATCATGCCAGAGGTCGTAGGTCTTTTTGGGTTTAAAGTCAAGAATATCGGAAACGATCCACGTTACTTTGTCTGCTGCTGCTCCCAGACGTTCTTGCGCTCTTTTGATGGCTTGCTCTGAAATGTCCAACACCGTTATTTGGCTATAGCCTTCTTCTAGTAAATAATCAACCAAAAGACTATCGCCTCCACCAATATCAATTAGTGCAGCATTTTTAGGGAGCTTACTAGCCTTGATATAATCAAGAGATGTTTTGGGATTCTCTTGGGTCCAACTTACTTGGTTAGGAGTCTTCGTTTCATATACCTTTTCCCAATGTTCTTTTTTTTCTAGCTGCATAGTAAAATTTAATTGCGTTCTAAGATAGTGTTATAAAGGTATAATATTAAATATACTGGTGTTTGTCTTTCCAACGACGATGACTCCATAGCCAAAGTGCGGGCTGCTTCATTATATTCTGTTCCAATAAATCAATATACGCATTGATGCATTTGTTTTTTTCTTCGTGTGTTGGCCTTTCTTCAATGACTTTAAAAGTCAATTCATAATGCCCGCGTTTGGGCTTAATGATTTCTGGGTAAAGTACTGCCTGTTTCAGTTTAGTAGCAATTCGATCGCCGCCTACCATAAAATCAGTTTCTTGATTCATAAAAGTAGCGGTGTGTCGCTGCGAATTGTGTTTGGGACTCTGATCTCCTATAAGGCAATTCAGTGAAAGTACTCCTTCGTTTTTAAACCTCAATAACTCCTTGTACCCTTGTTTTGACGGAATACAGTGGGTGCCAAATTGACTGCGGATGTGAAACATTAATTTGTTTATGTACTTATTTGATAAGGGTTGATAAAATGTTGAGGTTGCAAAACGAGTGTAATGAGGAATGAAAGAGAGCCACTCCCAATTGCCCATGTGTGCGGTGTAGAGCATGATGCTCCTATTTTCAAGATAAAACCGCTCCAGCATTTCTGGGTTTGTGATTTTAAAGCGTTTGAGAATGGTTTTTTTAGAAATAGTTAGCGCTTTAATAGCTTCAAAAAGCACATCACAAAAATGATGATAGAATTCTTGTTCAATTGTTTTAAGTTCCGATAGGGAAAGTAACGGGAATGAATTTTCTAGGTTCATACGGACAATTTTTTTTCGATACTGTAGGATGTAGTAGAAAAGGAAATAAACGCAATCAGAAAGGAAAAACAGAAACGGAAATGGGAGAATTGAGATAAAGTACAGGGGGAGGTAAAGCAATCTATTCATCTGAATTCCATTTAGAAATGCAGCATGGTTTTTTTATTGATCTACAGTAAAATACAGGCTTTGTTTTTGCTCCACGGAGCACAGACAATTCCCCTTGGATAGGGAGGTTTAGTTGCATAGGATGAAATTTGGTTTCGCAAAAATACGGAATAAATATAAAACAGCACTATGGTCTTTGTCTGTCAACAGATTATCCTTACATTTGCGCACTCTTATGATTAAATAGAACGAGAGTACAAAAAGAAAATTAAGAACAACTTCTGTTGTTTTTCATTTAAAGTTCTACAAAACAATGGAATACAAATATTTATCGGCAATGGCTGAAGAAAATAACACACCGCAAGAGGCTAATGAGCAAGCAGCTCCACAAGAAGCCCAAGCACAACCTACTGCAAATAATGCAGAGGATTTCCTTTCAAACTTTAACTGGCACAATTACGAAGAAGGTATCGACGTAATCGAAGATGCTCAATTATTAGAGTTTGAAACCCTAGTAAAAGAAAATTTTGTAGACACAGCTGATGAGGATGTGATTGATGGAACGGTAGTCTTTATGACAGAACGTGAAGCGATCATTGATATCAATGCAAAGTCTGAAGGAGTTATCTCATTAAACGAATTCCGTTACAATCCCGACCTTAAGGTAGGAGATACCGTAGAGGTTATCGTTGATGCTCGTGAAGACAGAACAGGTCAATTGATTCTTTCTCACCGTAAAGCACGTGTGATTAAGGCATGGGATCGTGTTAACAATGCACATGATACAGGTGAAATCGTTAATGGTTTTGTTAAATGTAGAACTAAAGGGGGAATGATTGTAGATGTTTTCGGAATCGAAGCATTTTTACCAGGATCTCAAATCGACGTTAAACCTATCCGTGACTACGATCAGTATGTAAATAAAACAATGGAATTCAAAGTGGTTAAAATTAACCAAGAATTCAAAAACGTTGTTGTATCGCATAAAGCCTTGATCGAAGCTGATATCGAAGAACAGAAAAAAGAAATCATTGGACAACTTGAAAAAGGTCAAGTTCTTGAAGGAACTGTTAAAAACATTACTTCATACGGAGTATTCATCGACCTTGGAGGTGTAGATGGATTAATCCACATTACAGACCTTTCTTGGAGTCGTATCAATCACCCGAACGAGATTTTGGAATTAGACCAAAAACTCAACGTGGTAATCTTAGACTTTGATGATAACAAATCTAGAATCCAATTAGGATTAAAACAATTGAGCGCTCATCCGTGGGATCAATTGGGAGATACAATCAAAGAAGGTCAAAAAGTAAAAGGTAAAGTTGTTGTGATCGCAGATTATGGCGCATTTATCGAAATCGAAGATGGTGTTGAAGGTCTTATCCACGTTTCTGAAATGTCTTGGTCTACGCACTTGCGTTCGGCTCAAGATTTTGTGAAAGTTGGAGACGAAGTAGAAGCAGTTATCTTAACCTTAGATCGTGAGACACGTAAAATGTCTCTTGGAATCAAGCAATTGACTCAAGATCCTTGGACCGATATTACTTCTAAATATCCTGTACAATCGAAGCATTCTGGAATCGTAAGAAACTTCACTAACTTCGGTGTATTCATCGAACTAGAAGAAGGAATCGACGGTTTAGTATACATCTCTGATTTATCTTGGACTAAGAAAGTGAAGCACCCATCAGAAATTCTGACGGTTGGTGATACAATCGAAGTTCTAGTATTAGAATTGGATGTTGAAGGACGTAAACTTAGTTTAGGTCACAAACAAACAATGGACAATCCATGGGATAAATACGAAACTGAATTTGCACTAGATACAACACACAAAGCTGAATTAGCTGAAATCGTAGACAAAGGAGCGACAATTAACTTCAACGAACACGTTGTTGCTTTTGTTCCTTCACGTCACCTTGAAAAAGAAGATGGAAGCAAACTCGGATTGGGTGAAGAAATTGAATTCAAAATCATTGAATTCAATAAAGAATTCAAACGTGTAGTAGCTTCTCATACAGCACTTTTCAAAGAAGAAGAGCGTAATAACATACGCAAAGCAACTAAGAAAATAGCTGCAAGTAACTCTGAAAAAACAACTCTTGGAGATCTTGACGCTTTAGCTGAATTGAAACAAAAGATGGAAGGGAAGTAATCCTTTTTTCTTTATTCTTAAAACCCCCTTTTTTAAAGGGGGTTTTTTTATGCCCATAAATCAAGTGGGCTAGATAAAAAATAATATTTTTGTAGTATAAAACAAAAGGCATGCAACCCAAGCTACTTCTTAATGCACACCAAATAGACATACTATTGCATCGCCTTGCATGTCAATTAATAGAACGCCATCTCGATTTTTCAAAAACTGTGCTTATTGGCTTGCAACCCCGAGGTGCTTTTGTTTTGGATCGATTGATCAATCTGCTTTCCAAAAACTATGGTATCGTTGATGTAGCCCATGGAAAATTAGACACTACCTTTTTTAGAGATGATTTTAGAAGAGCAGATAAACCACACGCGGCCAATGCAACCCAAATGAATGTTTCTGTTGAAGACAAGTGTATTGTCTTTATAGACGATGTTTTATATACTGGAAGAAGTATTCGAGCAGCCCTAACGGCAATTGAATCCTACGGACGACCTAGTGAAATTGAATTATTAACCCTAATCGATCGTCGTTTTAGCCGTCATCTTCCCATACAACCCGATTATGTTGGACGCCAAATAGATTCTCTTCAAAATGATAAGGTTGAAGTGAAGTGGAAAGAAATAACAGACGAAGATTCTGTATATCTGATTAAAGAAACCCTATGAGTGAATTAAGTGTAGACCATTTATTGGGAATAAAATACCTGAAAGAAGATGACCTTCATCTCATCTTTGAAACTGCGGATCATTTCAAAGAAGTAATCAACAGAAAGATAAAGAAGGTACCAACCCTACGAGATGTAACAATTGCCAATCTTTTTTTTGAAAACAGTACCCGAACAAAGCTTTCTTTCGAGTTAGCCGAAAAACGCTTAAGTGCAGATGTTATTAATTTTTCTGCGGCTCAATCTTCTGTTAAAAAAGGAGAAACTCTTATCGATACGGTAAACAACATCTTGGCCATGAAGGTCGATATGGTTGTGATGCGTCACCCCAATCCGGGTGCAGCTTCTTTTTTATCTAAGAATGTCGATGCCTGTATAATCAATGCTGGTGATGGAACCCACGAACATCCAACCCAAGCCTTACTTGACGCTTTTTCTATACGAGAAAAATTCGGAGAGGTAGCGGGTAAAAAAATAGTAATTGTTGGAGATATCTTGCATTCGCGAGTAGCGCTCTCCAATATTTTTGCTTTAAAGAAACTAGGCGCAGAAGTTAAGCTATGCGGACCTAAAAGCCTTTTGCCTAAGCATTATGAGTCTTTAGGTGTTGAAGTTGAATTAGACCTTAAGAAAGCCCTTCAATGGTGTGATGCGGCGAATATGCTCCGTGTACAGAATGAACGTATGGATAAGAGTTATTTCCCTTCCATCCGAGAATATACGCAGCTTTATGGTTTGGATCTCCCATTACTTAAAAGTTTAAATAAAGAAATTGTTGTCTTACACCCCGGACCAATCAATCGAGGTGTCGAAATCAGTTCTCAAGTAGCCGATTCTGACCAAGCCATCATTTTAGATCAAGTAGAAAATGGCGTTGCGATTCGCATGGCTGTGATTTATCTTTTAGCCTCAAAAATAATGATACCTGCATAATGATTTTAAGTAAAGAAAATAATACCCTTGTTTTGCGATTAGATGAGGAAAACATTAGAGATTCAAAAACTTTTTGTTCGGAATATATTAAGGAAGTAGAGGGGGGTGATGTTGTCCTAGACGCGCTACAACTTCCAAACCTGAATGCGTACAAAGAGGCGCTAGATTTAGTTTTAACGTCCTTCCAAAACGAAAACAATACTTGTGTTGCCGTTGCTTTACCCAAACAATACAGTGACTTTCCAGAGGCTTGGGTTTTTGTCCCAACACTAGAAGAAGCTCACGATTTTATCGAATTGGAGCGTATTCAACGCGACTTAGGATTTTAGATTTATGCAATTAACCATCATCGGCTGTCATGCCGCAACCCCACGTAAAAACGCTCAAACCACTGCTCAATTACTTGAAATAAAAGGACATTTGATGCTAATCGATTGTGGAGAGGGTACACAAATGCAGTTGCGTAAGTTGGGGGTTAAATTTGCTCGTATTCAGCACATTTTTATTTCACACCTTCATGGAGATCATTTTTATGGCTTAATCGGACTGATCAGTACGTTTCGTTTACTGGGAAGAGAAGCTGATTTACATATATATGGACCAAAGGGAATCAAAGAAATTATTACCCTGCAACTCAAATTGGCTAAATCTTGGACGGATTATGCGCTCTACTTTCATGAATTGGACCATACAGAATCCGTAGTTGTTTTTGATGACGAGAAAATAAAAGTTTCTACCGTTCCTTTGGATCACCGTGTATATACCAACGGTTATTTTTTTGAAGAAAAAGTCGGTTCACGTAAAATTAATAGCGAAGCTGCAAAAAATCACGGTGTTGAGGTTTGTGATATGGAAAACCTAAAATCTGGGAAAGATTTTATAAACACTGCGGGCGAATTAATTTCAAATGCACAGTTAACATTCGACCCTGAACCACCAAAGTCGTATGCCTTTTGTAGCGATACTGCTTATAAAGAAGATATCGTTCCCATCATTGCAAACGCTACAATGTTGTATCACGAATCTACTTTTTTAAAAAATCATCTCGATTTAGCAGCAAAAACCAAGCATAGTACAGCAGGGCAAGCAGCACAAATTGCAGCCAAGGCTCAAGTCGGCGGCCTAATTCTTGGGCATTATTCTACGCGTTATGGCGATTTAAATGCATTTGTTGCAGAAGCACAAGAGTCTTTCCAAAACGTATATTTAGCCGAAGACAACAAGGTTTTCGATATATAGTGGTACTAGTTTATCTGAATAAACACGAATTTTACTCCCTTTCAGTGCTCAAAATTTAAATTTCTTTCTCGGTTATTGTAACTTGCAGTTATGAAGGAAGAGAACGACATTGGACACCTACGGAAGTCATACGAAAAAGGTGCTCTAGGCGATGATAAAAAAACAATGCATCCGACGGCGTTGTTTCAAGATTGGTTTGCAGCTGCTGATGCTCATCCCGAAGTAGAAGAAGCCAATGCAATGAGTATTGCTACACTTGGTGCAGATGGATTTCCAAAGGCTCGTGTGGTATTGTTAAAACAGTTCAGTTCAGAGGGTTTTGTTTTTTACACCAACTATAAAAGTCAAAAAGGTCAAGCAATTGAAGCCTACAACAAAGTTGGATTAACTTTTTTCTGGCCAGCAATGGAACGTCAAATCATAATTAAAGGTGTAGCTCAAAAAGTTTCAGAAGAAACTTCTGATGCCTATTTCTATTCCCGCCCAATTGGAAGTCAATTAGGAGCTATTGTTTCTCCACAAAGCCAACCCATTGATGATCGTGATTTTTTAGAAAACCGTCTCCAGAAATTTCAAGTACAATACGAGCAAGAAGAAATAAAACGTCCTGATTATTGGGGTGGTTTTTTAGTGGTACCCCATAGTTATGAATTTTGGCAAGGCAGACCCAATCGTTTACATGATCGAATGGAGTTTTCTTTAAATGAAAAAAAAATCTGGACAACAACACGTCTAGCACCATAAAATGAAAAACCTGATCTTTTTAAGACATGCTAAGTCCAATTGGGATAGCCCGGTTTCGGATCGTAATCGACCGCTTTCAAGTTCTGGTGTAAAAGCGATTCAGCAAGTAGCATTGCATTGGAAAGATACTTTTAGTGCTGCACAGTGTATCATGTCTAGTCCGGCAAATAGAGCATTACACACAGCAACCATCTTGGCTCATACTCTGGGCTATGATATGAATAAAATTAAAATTGATGAAGCGCTGTACACTTTTAGTTCCAGCGATATAATCTCCTATATTAAAAGGTTAGACGACGTTTATGATCACCTATTGATTGTAGGTCACAATCCTGCCTTTTCAGAAGTCGCCCAAGAATTATCCAGTAATAACGTTCCAGAACTCAGCACAGCTTGTTGGGCTCAACTTACTTTTGAAGCCAACCACTGGTCAGAAATTAAACAAGGAACATCTTTAAATGGTTCACGAAAATCGCTATCAAATTTATGAAAGAACTTCAGTCTAAACGATACGTCAATCGCGAAATAAGCTGGTTGGATTTTAACGCTCGTGTACTTCAAGAAGCATCTGAAAAGTCAGTTCCTTTAATTGAACGTCTTCGTTTCTTAGGTATATTTTCTAATAACTTAGATGAGTTTTTTCAAGTCCGATTTGCTACTGTAAAACGTATTTCTCAGTCCGTTTTGACAGGTAAAAAAGCTCTTGGAGGTATAGCAGCTTCTGAGTTGTTAGAAGAAATAACACAAATTGTTATTGATCAACAACGCGAAAGCCTTGATATTCTACAAAACATAGAAAAGGAGTTAGCCGAAGAGAATATTATCTTTTTAAATGAAAAAGAAGTCCGTCCAGATCAAGAGCAATTTTTAAATGAATTTTTCATTGAAAAGGTTGGACCTGCATTGGTAACCGTTATCCTGCACGATCAAGTACAGGATTTGAGTGACAATAAAGCTTTTTTAGTTGTAACACTTACAGTTGACGAACAGGGTGAATCATCCCCCTTATATGCTTTGATTGAGTTGCCAAAGCAATTGGATCGTTTTGTAGTGCTTCCCAAAGAAGGAGACAAGCAGTATGTAATGCTCTTAGATGATTTGATTCGCTATAATTTTCATTTGATTTTCAACATGTTCAATTATTCTTCGATTGAAGCGCATATGGTAAAAATAACCCGTGATGCTGAACTTGACTTGGAGGAAGATGTTGGGAAAAGTTATGTTGAAAAAATAATGAATAGTGTTAAAGATCGAATGATTGGCGATCCCGTTCGATTGGTATATGATAAAACCATTACCGAGGACACATTGAATTTCATCATGAAAAAACTAGGGATTGGAACAACTGACAGCCTAATTCCTGGAGGTAGGTACCACCACCGAAGAGATTATATGAATTTCCCAAGTTTGGATCGGGATGACTTGATGTACCCTTCTGTAGCTCCTTTGCCGATAAAAGGTTTGCGTTTGGATGGTAATATTTTTAAATCGATTGCAGAAAAAGACTATCTCCTTTATGCTCCTTATCATAACTATGCCTACATCATCAAATTTTTACGGGAGGCTGCCTTGGATCCTAAGGTTCGAAATATAAAAATAACCCTCTACCGTTTGTCTCAAAATTCTCAGGTTGTGAGTGCCTTAATCAATGCCGCTAAAAACGGGAAGAAGGTTACTGTACAAATCGAATTGCAAGCACGTTTTGATGAGAAGAACAACATCATCTTCGCGGAACGTTTAGATGCTGCTGGGGTACAACTTATTTTTGGTGTTCCAGGACTGAAAGTCCACACTAAAATCTGCCTAGTAGAACGAGAAGAAGGTAAAAAATTGAAACGCTACGGCTTCATTAGTTCAGGGAATTTCAATGAAAGCACAGCAAAAGTTTATACAGATTACACTTTGTTTACTTCCCATCAAAAAGTATTGAAAGATGTTGGAAAGGTGTTTGGTTTTTTCGAAGTAAATTATAAGATTAATTCCTACAAACATTTGATCGTTTCTCCGCATTATACCGCTATAGTATTGAATCGACTGATTGAAAATGAAATAGAGAACGCGTTGTTGGGGAAGACGGCGAAAATAAAGCTAAAACTCAACAGCATTACAAACTACAAAATCATTGATAAGCTCTATGAAGCCAGCAATGCTGGTGTTGAAATTCATATGATCGTTCGTGGAGTGTGTTGTTTGATTCCGGGTATTAAGGGAATGAGCGAACGTATCGAAGTTATTAGTATAGTGGATAAATATCTGGAACATCCTAGAGTCTATATTTTTGAAAATGGAGGCGAGCCAAAAATGTACATTTCATCTGCAGATTTGATGACCCGTAATATCGAAAATAGAGTAGAGGTAGCTTGCCCAATTTATGACTTGGATCTGCAAAAACAAATCGTAGACACCTTTATGATCAGTTGGAACGACAACGTGAAGGCTCGTATTTTGAATGGGCCAATCCAAAATAAATTCAAGGAAACAACCGGTAAACCATATCGTTCCCAGTGGGAAATGCACGAATACTATAAAGCCCTATAGAAGTAATGAAAGTAAAAAAACTAGCAGCAATCGATATTGGATCCAATGCAATTCGAATACTAATTGCAAACGTTGTTCAAGAAGTGGGAGATCATCCTGTTTATATGAAAAGTGAAATGATTCGAGTGCCGATTCGATTAGGACAAGATTCATTTACTGTTGGTGAAATATCAAAGAAAAATATGAAGCGTGTTGTGAAAGCTATGAAGGCTTTTAAGCTGATTATGAAGGTCAATGGCGTGAAACATTATATGGCATGCGCAACTTCAGCACTCCGTGAGTCCAATAATGCAGACGAACTTGTCGCTCGAGTAAAGAAAAAATCAAAAATCAAAATTGAAGTTATTGACGGACGTAAAGAGGCCGAGATTATTTCTAACACAACTATTTTAGATAGTTTCGGGCAAAACAGAAATTACCTCTATGTCGATGTTGGTGGAGGTAGTACCGAATTCAGTGTGCTTCAGGATGGGAAACGAATTGTCTCAAAATCTTTTAAAACAGGAACTGTCCGAATGATCAATAATATGGTCAACGAAAAGGTCTGGTTTGAAATTGAAAAATGGATACAAACCCATACCGCTGGGATTGAAAAAATCGCACTATTAGGATCTGGAGGAAATATCAATAAGATTTTTAAACTTTCCAATACTAAAGAAGGGAAGCCGCTTACCTACATCAAGATCAATACTTTTTATCAAGATCTGAAAATGCTAACGTATGAACAACGAATTTTAAAATACAATCTCAATTTAGATCGTGCAGATGTTATTTTACCAGCATTAGAAATATACCTCAAAGCTTTGAAATGGAGTGGCGCAACCAAAGTATTCGTTCCTAAAATTGGTTTAGCTGATGGAATGATTAAGATGATGTATAAGAAATTTAATGCCTAAGCTTATACATCCAAATCAAACTCTTGTTTTAGTAAATCAATAACAGGATTGATTTCTTTTAAACGCTCATATTTTTCGTCTGGCGTATAGATGAAGTTCTTTTCTGTAAGTTCATCAACAATAACTTTTACGGACAAATCATAATTTTTTAAACTTGCTCTTAGATAAGGAACGAAGGTTGTAAATTCTCGTTCTAGTTCTACCTTGTTGAGATCTGAGGGTACATTAAAATGAACTGTTGTACTATCGGCAAGAACAGGTTTACTTATCTTGAGAAGTGAAGCAATGTTTTGATCTCCCTTTTCGAATTTCATCGCTTGATACGCATTCCAAAAGCTTAAGAGTTCTTCTTCGCTAAAGGTTTCGGTCGGTAGGTCTTTTACAACTTCAGTCGGTTTTTGTTGTTGTTCCCAATCTTTTTTCTTTTTGATACTGGAAAGGGACATGCTCGATACCTGATTGGGTTGAAGGGGTTTTATTTTTATTTCGGGCTTTGGAATAACCTCTTTCGGTGTCTCGATTGGAGTTGCTTCAGGAGATACTTCAGCCACAGGTTCACTAACAGTTTTAGGCTCTTCGGCTTTTGGTACTGAAACCGCCGTATTTGTTTTGGTGGGATTGAGTTTATGGGTTGGGATTAGCTGCCCTTTTTTTTTTCTCCATCGAAGTGGAGTGAGGCAAGCTGCATGATGCATAATTCGACGTGTAAGCGCTTGTTGTTGCTGTTTTTGAAATTCAGTTCACAACTATGGGCTAAGTCAATTGCATCCATTAGATAGCTCAAGCTGAGTTTTGTTGCCTGATCTGCATAAGCCTGTTGAAGACTTTCACTTATTTCGAGCAGCGGAATTGTTTTAGGGTTTTTACTTATTAGCAAATCTCTAAAATGTGCAGCAAGACCAGCCACGAATTGGTGGCCTTCTATTCCTTTTTGCAGAATGGTATCGAATTGTATTAAACTATCCGGTATGTTGTTTGTTATGAGGTGATCTGTAAATTCTAAATAGGCACCTTTATCTAAAATATTTAGATTCTCAGCAACAGCTTCTGCTGTTAAATTCTGATTACAAAAACTACTCATTCGATCGAAAATAGACAAGGCGTCACGCATGGCACCATCTGCTTTTTGTGCAATCAAATGCAGGGCTTCATCCTCGTAAGCAATGCCTTGCTCTTTGGCTAAATCAGCTAAATAACTTTGTGTATCGCTAGCCGTAATCCTTTTGAATTCAAAGATTTGACAACGCGATAATATGGTGGGTATTATTTTATGCTTTTCTGTCGTAGCTAAAATAAAGATTACATGTTTTGGTGGCTCTTCTAGGGTTTTTAAAAACGCATTGAAGGCAGCAGTAGAAAGCATATGTACCTCATCGATGATATACACTTTGTGTGTTCCGGTTTGTGGCGGAATTCGAACTTGATCATTGAGACTTCGAATGTCATCTACCGAATTGTTCGAAGCTGCATCCAGTTCAAAAATATTGAAAGCAAAATCCTGATCAGGATCTATGTTCTCATGATCTTTGCTGTTGATTTGCTTAGCTAAAATACGAGCGCAAGTAGTTTTTCCTACCCCTCTTGGCCCACAAAAAAGTAATGCTTGTGGAAGTTGATTCTTAAGAATAGCATTGCGTAAAGTTTCGGTGATAGCCGATTGCCCAACAACATCTTTGAATTGTTGCGGACGATATTTTAAAGCAGATACTATAAAGGGTTCCATATCCTATAAAAGTAAAAAAATCTAGACGGATATTCGACTATACTGCTTCAAAATAACATCTAAATTATTAACATAATATGTACCTTTGCGCAAGCAGGTCTCTTATCGCTGCTCATCCTAGATGAGGAGAGGAAAGTCCGGACACCATAGAGCAGTATAGCGGGTAACTCCCGTCGTTCGCCTCGGCGAATAGGACTAGTGCAACAGAAAGTATGTACAGGTAAGGCTGTAGTGAAACCAGGTAAACTCTATACGGTGCAACGCCAAGTAAATTTGCGATTGAGAGCGGCTCGCTCGATGTAAAAGGGTAGGCGGTTCGAGCTTTTGAGTAATCAAAAGCCTAGATAAATGATAAGACTCGACAGAATCCGGCTTATGGCCTGCTTTTTTTATTCAAAAAAACTAAACGTATTGCTGCCATAATTCCGTGAAGACTCAAAATTTGGGTGATCATCCAATTTGTATTGTTTGGAATGTTCTACAACCAGTTGCCCGTTTTCTTTCAACCAGTTTCCTTCGAACACTAAGGTAACAAGTTTCATAAACTCTTCTTCTGGAAGGTCATAGGGTGGATCTGCAAAGACCACGTCAAAACTCTGGTGTGGTTTTTTGAGGTAATCAAAAACATTTTTGCATACTACGGCAACATTCAAATCTAAATTCGTACTGGTTTCTTCAATGAAGCGTGTACAGTATTTGTTTTGATCAACTGCCACGATATCGTTTACACCTCTAGATCCAAATTCGTAACTGATGTTTCCTGTACCTGAAAATAAGTCCAGGATTCGAATTTCACTAAATTCCACCCAATTGGTTAGGATATTGAATAGGGCTTCTTTGGAACGATCGGTGGTAGGGCGAACTGGAAGCTTCTTGGGAGCTGTGATTCGCCTTCCTTTTAAGGAGCCTGAAATAATGCGCATTAGAGTGTTTTATTTTCTAAAAATGGAACTGGATGTTTTGTCTGACGGTTTTCGGATGGAGCATCTAGGAAAATAACATCGCTGTGATATTCTTGAACACCTTCATAGTATTCTTTGTAATGATCGTATGCTCCAAGGAACGCTAATTTAAAACCCTCTGGTTTCAAATAAAACTGTTCGGTTATGTAAAAAAGATAGTATAAAAATTCATCAACATGCTGTTGCTCAAAAGAATTGAAAAATAAAAGTTGAGCTCCTTGAAAGAGAAATAATTCAAATGCACCTTCTCTTAGGTGAACGAAGAGTTGCTTCTTTGGAGTTCCCATTGAGAAGTCCGTTAGTGGAGCTAGTACGGTAGTGGTGGCATGCTTTGCTTCTAGGGTAGGAAATAGCTCTTTTAACACATTCCATTTTTTAACATCTCTTGGATAAACCACAGCCTGATTGTAGGACTCCAATACATCAAACACAACTTGTTGATTTGGTGCTAAGGTCAGTCCTTTGGATAAATAAAATGCAGCGTTTTCTTTTTCAAACAATTCTAACGGAACAATACTAGAAAGGCCATCCAAATGGATTAGCGACACTGTTTCAGAAACCAATTCTTCTTGGTCTAGAAAATCTGAAATTGCCTTAGGATCGATGTTGTTAGAATCTTCTGTGGGGTAGAAGCATGATTTCTTTTGGGTACAAAAAGAAAATCCATCCCTGAGTACAAGGATGGATAATTCATTTGGTTGATGTTTTTTAGTTTTTAGGACCATCAAATATAGAAGGCCAGTTACCGTTTTCGCTTACGTCAGTTAATGAACCTAAGACAATGTCAGGACCATTTACACCGTCGACAGAAAATGTTTCGTTCTCTTGTTTTAACAAGTCTTTATTCTGATCGTGTAAAATCACGTTTTTCGAAACTTTAACTTCAAATACAGGAACACTATATCCATTCTTGTCAATGATATCTGCTTTGATTGAAAATGTTGCATCGATACCTTCTACGGGTACTTTACTCAAGTCAGCATAATCAGTCGAGTTGCGGAATAAGGAATCTTTCACTGGTATGAAACCAAGAGTGTCAACAACAATAACTTCTTTTAACATATCAATACGATATACTCTATCATATTCAAGATAAGAAGAGTCACGTTTTTGGATTAAGGTGAAAATACCGTTATCAATAAAACTAACTAAGCTATCGAAATTGTCAGCATAAAAACCTTTAACGTCTTTGTGCGCAATCTCAGCTTTTCTAATTTCTTTAAGGCGAGAAATTACGTCAGCGTAACGCTCGTTCTTAGTTTCGTTAAAATTTATAGGACCATTGATTGAATCGTATATTTTATAGCTAAAAAATACAATTAGAATCCAAAGTACAGCTTGTAATGCAATCTTCATTATTTTAATTTTTGTTGAAAACAAATCTACAATTTTTTTTTATTCATGAAAGTATTTAGGAAATGAATTATCTTCCCAAAAATTAATAATCACAAATGGATTCTTCAGAATTTAAAAAACTACTAAGTCAAAGATTCCCTTTTGTTGCTACTGATTCACAAAAATATTGGTTGGAATCGATTGTTGATTTTTTATACACACCCGATAAAAATATTTTGTATTTGCTTAAGGGTTATGCAGGAACAGGAAAGTCTACACTCATTGGACATCTTGTCAAGCTCCTCAGTATGGCCAATTACAAAGCTGTATTAATGGCGCCAACGGGGCGCGCAGCAAAAGTAATTGCTAATTATTCTGGTAAAAAAGCATTTACAATTCACAAGCAAATTTATTTCACCAAGACAGAAAAGGGTTCAGGAGTGCAGTTTGTGTTAAAACCCAATAAATATAGAAACACACTTTTCATTGTAGATGAAGCCTCTATGATTGGTGATGACCGCCAGAGTGCTAAGTTATTTGAAAACGGATCTTTATTAGATGATTTGATGCAGTATGTGGATGCAGGAACCAATTGTAAGTTACTTTTAGTAGGTGATCCTGCCCAGCTTCCTCCTGTTCACCTAACAATAAGCCCAGCTTTAGATGGGGAATACTTAGAAAACAAGTTCAATAAAGAGGTAATCGAATGGGAGTTGAAAGAAGTTGTTCGTCAGCAACAAGATTCCGGAATTTTAGCCAACGCTACCCAACTAAGATTGCAGATGAACGAAGAACATTTGGACTCATTTTTATTTGATCTTACCATTGCAAACGATGTACAGCGTTTGCAAGATGGGAACGAAATTCTAGAATTATTAGATGACGCACTTCGCAATGGTGGCTTAGAAGAAACAGTTTTTATAGTTCGATCGAACAAAAGAGCCAATTTATACAACCAGCAAATTAGAGGTAGGATTTTGTTTTTAGAAGCCGATTTGTCAGTTGGTGACCAGTTAATGGTTGTGAAGAATAATTATTTTTGGTTAGAACCGGAATCTGACCCTGGTTTTATTGCCAATGGAGATTTGGTGAAAGTACTCCGCATTTTTAGCCACCACGAATTGTATAATTTTAAATTTGCGAAAGTTGAAGTTCAGTTGGTCGATTACCCAGACGAAAAACCTTTTGAAACAGTTGTATTGTTAGATACCTTAAGTTCTGAAAGCCCTTCGTTGACTTATGAAGAAGGAAATCAGTTGTATCAGGCAGTTCAAGAAGATTACCAGCACCTCAGTACAAAATACAAACGTTTTTTAGCAGTAAAAAACAATCCCTACTTCAATGCTTTACAAGTTAAATACTCCTACGCCATTACCTGTCATAAGTCGCAAGGTGGCCAGTGGGAAAATGTTTTTATCGAGCAACCCTATTTACCCGACGGGCCCGATTTGAGTTACTTCAGATGGCTATACACCGCTTTGACTCGTGCGCAAACAAATTTATATTTAGTAGGGTTTCAGAACGATTTTTTCAAGAAATAATAACGATCTAAAGCCATATTTACACTTACACTTAGTATTTTTGAAACACATTAGCACTTTATGAAAATAATCGCTGTTATTCCAGCTCGTTACTAAGCTTCACGTTTTACGGGAAACTAATGCAGAAACTCGGAAAGACAACAGTAATTGAGCATACCTATCAAAATGTGGTAGCAACAGGCTTGTTTTCAGAAGTGCTTGTTGCAACAGAGAGCGATGCAATCCAAAATAAAAATGGTTGTTAACCCTCAAGCAGCTATTGGAATAGACACCTCTGAGGACCAGAAAAAAGTAAAACAATTTTTAAATAACCTTTCTTAAGTACTATATTATGTTTCGTTTTTTCGCAAAATTAATATTAATTAAAATATTGAAATGGAAGGTGGTGGGGTCTTTCCCTCAGATTCCAAAGTTTGTTATTGCGGTATTTCCACATACCAGTAACTATGATTTTTTTGTTGGTATTTTTATCAGAAGTGTACTGAGAGAAGAAATTAATTATGTTGGAAAAAAAGAATTATTCAACCCTCTTACGTCTTGGTTTTTTAAAGGCTTGGGTGGGGCTCCTCTGAGTAGAGAAGGAAACCAAAATGTTGTCGAAAGCATTGTAAATATCTATAATAAAAGAAAAACGTTTCGATTAGCAATTGCTCCCGAAGGCACTAGAAAAAGGGTAGAAGAATGGAAAACGGGCTTTTATTATATAGCAAAAGGTGCAAAAGTTCCCATACTGTTGGTGGGGTTCGATTATTCAAAAAGGACAATACATTTTTATCCTTTATTTACTCCAACTGACGATATCAAAAAAGACTACAAGACTATGAAAAGTTATTTTGTAGGTATAAAGGGTAAAAATCCTGAAAACGGAATCCTCAATCTGTAAGATCTAAATTGTGGTAGACATTCATTACATCGTCGTCTTCCTCTATTTTTTCGAGTAATTTTTCAACTTCCTCTACTTGTTCAGCACTCAACTTTGTTAGCGTCTGTGGAATCCGTTCAAAGCCTGAAGATAAAATCTCAAAAGAGCGGTGCTCCAATTCTTTCTGAATTGCTCCAAATTGCTCAAAAGGACCGTAAAGTAAAACACCATCTTCGTCCGCAAATACTTCTTCAACACCAAAGTCAATGAATTCTAATTCCAATTCTTCTGGCTCTATGTTTTCAGGATTGATTCTAAAGTTACAAGTGCGATCGAACATGAATTCTACAGAACCCGATGTTCCCATATTTCCATTGGCTTTGTTGAAATAGCTTCTAACGTTGGCAACCGTTCTGTTGTTGTTGTCCGTTGCAGTCTCAACTAGAACAGCAATACCAAAGGGAGCATACCCTTCAAACAAAACCTCCTTATAATTTTCTGTATTCTTATCCGATGCTTTTTTGATGGCACGCTCTACATTGTCTTTAGGCATGTTGGCCGCCTTGGCATTTTGAATAACAGCTCGAAGACGCGCATTATTGTCTGGATCTGGGCCTCCATCTTTTACAGCAATTACAATATCCTTTCCTATACGGGTAAAGGTTTTGGCCATTGCTGACCAACGTTTCATTTTTCTTGCTTTTCTAAATTCAAAGGCTCTTCCCATTTCAGTTTTTTTGTATTGTTACAAATATAAAAAAGTATTGCGCTTTGAGGAACCCCTTTAGGGTAAATATAAATCTTCTAAGATGGATTCATAAGAAACATGTAAATGGGGTGGGAGTTTGTTTTCTTTTGGGAGAGCTACCAAATATCGCATTTGATTGGTTGTGAAAATTTGTTTGAAAACTGCACCCTTGAGTTTCCTTCTAGAAACAATTCGTTTGATGAAGTCAAAATGGGTAATCAAGTCAGAACTTCCGAGGTGGAAAATTCCTGTCAATTTTTGATTGATGATGTAATGCACTTGTTGGCTCAGCTTTCTATCACTAGTTACATTTACAATGGTATTCGGGAAAACTTCAATGGGTATACCCGAAGCAACTTGTGCTTCTATTTCTTTTGTTCTAGGAGCGTTGGTTCCAAAAACCATAGGCAAGCGGGCAATGACATACTTACTCGGAGCTAAGTTCAATAAGCTGTTTTCTATTTTTATTTTAAAACGCCCATAAGGACTTTCTGATAAAGTCTTGTCAAATTCATAAGAGGGGTAATGCTCAAAAGCATCAAACACATTGGTTGAAGAAATAAACATCAAGCGGCAATCGAAATTTTGTATGTAATCGACCAAGTGTTTGTGGCAGGCAACTTGGGCTTCAAATGGTCCTCTTAAACAAGAAATTATTAGTTGTGGTTTTACCTTTTTAACAACTGTTAAAACGTTGTCATCTTCGACGTTGTAATAAAAAAAATTCTTTTGTTTCGAAAAACGACTTGCACTACAATAGGTTCCAAAAAGGCTGAAGTACGGATACAATTCTCTATACAAACAGTTGCCTATAAAACCACTCCCACCAAGAATTAATATTTTTTTCAAAATGTAAATCGATTAGGCCTTATAAAAAGGTAAAGAGACTACGGTTGCTGCAAGCATTTTGTTGCGAACTTGAAGTTGTATTTTTGATCCAATAGTGCTATGTTCTTTAATAACATATCCTAATCCAATACCTTTTCCAAGGCTTGGTGCTTGGGTACCTGAAGTTACTCGGCCGATTGAGGTTCCTTCTGTATCAAAAAGCTCGTGTCCTGTTCTTGGGATTCCACGTTCTTGTAATTCAAATCCAACCAGACAGTTTGCAGTTCCTTCTGTTTTTTCTTTTCCAAGGGCGACAGCATTGATGAAATTTGTTTGTGGGCGGGTTACCCATCCCAATCCTGCTTCAATTGGCGATTGGTCTTCGTTTATTTCGTTGCCATACAAACAATAGCCCATTTCAAGACGGAGTGTGTCCCGAGCTGCTAGGCCAATAGGAGCAATTCCGAACGCTTCTCCAGCTTTAAATACGGCATCCCAAACCTCTTGAACGTGAGTGGTGGGTATGTATAATTCTAACCCACCAGAACCAGTGTAACCTGTTGTGGCGATTAATATATCTTCTATACCTGCAAAAGCAGCAGTTTGATGAGCATAGAAAGGGAGTTTAGCTAATACGACATCTGTTAAAGACTGCATTGCTTCAATTGCTTTAGGACCCTGTATAGCCAGTAAAGCGTATTCTTCAGATGCATTGCGAATTGTTGCGCCAAAAGCTTCATTTTGTTTGCTTACCCAATTCCAATCTTTTTCAATATTCGATGCATTGACAACCAATAAAAAGCGCTCTTCGGCCAATTGATAAACAATCAAATCGTCGACTACTCCACCAGTAGTATTAGGGAGGTAGTTGTATTGTGCTTTTCCAGGCACTAACTTTTCAATATCATTACTGCACAGGTGTTGAAGGAAAGAAAGTGCTTGAGCTCCCTCAACGAAAAATTCACCCATATGAGAAACATCAAAAACTCCAACTCCATCTCGAACGCAAAGATGTTCTTTAGTTACCCCTTCATATTGAACAGGCATTAAGAAACCTCCAAAAGAAACCATTTTTGCTCCTAATGCAATATGCGTATCGTAAAGTGTAGTTTTTAACATTCTATTTTAATTTATTGGTATATTTGAGCGTAAAGGTAAGTTGTTTTTAACTTATTTTAGATGCTCTAAACCAAAATCAATATGCATAAATTATTCCTATTTTATTTTCTGTTAACCTTTCTATGGTCACCACTTGTTGCTCAAGAAGCTGTTTTAACGCCTGAGTTTCATAAGTCAAAACGAGATGAATTACGTGCTAAAATGCCCGCAAATAGTGTTGCTGTTTTATTTTCCAATCCCGTACGAAATCGAGCAAATGATGTGGATTATGTGTATCATCCCGATCCAAATTTTTATTATTTGACAGGCTTTAAAGAGCCACAATCAGTTTTGATTGTTTATAAAAACCCACAACAAGATGAGCTGGGACAGTACGTTGATCAGCTTTTTGTACAAGAACGTGACGCTGCTAAAGAGCAGTGGAATGGTTATCGTTTGGGGGTAGAAGGAGCAGAAGCCTTGGGCGTTGATCGTGTATTGCTACGATCGGAGTTCATTAAGAACCAAGCCAACTTCACTTCTTTTGAAGAGGTTTTGATTTTTGAATTCGAAAACGATGTACGTGATGATAAGTCAGATCCATATGATCTGTATGATCTGCAACGAACGTTTAAGGAAAACATAAATTACCCACAAGATTTTAATCGTTTACGCCACCGCCTATTGAAAAGTATACGTACCGTTAGTAAAGAAGATGTAGAAACTCTCAAAAATGAAATTAAGTGGTATGCAGGCAGAAATGAATCTATTGCTGCTGATCCTGCAATTAAGAATTTTCTTGAATCATCAACTTTAGAAGTTCCTGAGGACCTAAAAATGCAAGTAGCATTTCTTTTAAAAGACCAATATTTTGATGTTGAACTCTTAGGGCAGCTCCTTGGAGATCAACGAGAGGTAAAGACTGTTGAAGAAATAGCGTTGTTGAAGAAGGCAATTGGTATTTCGGTAGTTGGTCAACGCGAAGTAATGAAAGCCATGCGACCCGATATGTCTGAACGTGAAATTCAAGGTATTCACGAATTTGTATTTAAAAAATACGGTGCTGCCTACGAAGGATATCCATCCATAGTTGGTGCTGGGTCTAATGCTTGTGTGTTGCACTATATTGAGAACGATGATGTTGGTTTGGACTCTGATTTGATGTTGATGGATCTTGGTGCAGAATATGAAGGGTATACAGCCGATATTACCCGAACAATTCCAAAAGACGGAACATTTTCAGAGGAACAGAAACTAATATATCAAATTGTATATGATGCTCAAGAAGCTGGTATAAAAGCCGCAGTAATTGGGAGTACTTCAGGTCAAATTACACGTATTACGCAAGAAGTTGTTGCAAAAGGCTTGGTTCGTTTGGGAATCATAACAAAAGAAGACGAATTCAGAACCTATTACCCTCATGGTGCTGCTCATCATATTGGTTTGGACGTTCATGACTTGTCCAACTACGGACCTTTCAAAGCAGATGCTATCATTACTGTAGAACCGGGGATTTATGTTCCTAAAGACAGTCCCTGTGACCCTAAATGGTGGGGTATAGGTATTCGTATTGAAGATGATGTTTTGATTACTGAAAATGGACCAATCAACTTGTCAGCAAACGCCCCGCGATCTTGGGAAGCCATTGAAGAGTTGATGAAAGAGTCCAGTCCTTTAGATCAGTTTCTCTTACCAGAATTAGAAAAATAATTTAGCGAAGCAAGAAATTTTTAAGCCCTTGATAATCTTGAATTTCGATACTTTCTTTGGTCTTAGAAAGAGTTTCTTTGAGTCGTTCTGGAATGTCAACCTTTATGTTTAAAGTATCTTCAACGGTATCTAGGAATTTTACAGGATGAGCCGTTTCTAAGAAAATCCCATACTTTTCTGGATGATCTTTGAGATACTCTTTTAGCCCCAAATAACCAACTGCCCCGTGCGGATCTGCTACATAGCCCGATATTTCATGAATCTCTTTTAGTGCTTCACGTGTTTCATCGTCTGTAAAGCGATAGCCCGAAAATGTCTCTTTTAAACTCTCGAAGTCATCGCCAAAGATTTTTAGAATGCGAATGAAATTAGAAGGATCTCCAACATCCATAGCATTTGATATCGTCGGAGAAGATTTTTTAGGGGTATATACTCCTGAAGATAAAAAATCTGGTACTACATCGTTAATGTTTGTACTTGCAATGAAATGGTCGATGGGTAACCCGATTTCACGTGCCATTAGGCCAGCGCAAATGTTTCCAAAATTTCCACTAGGAACAGAAACCACAAGTGGTTTATTAATTTTTTTAAGTGCTCTATAGGCGATGAAATAATAGAACATTTGTGGTAACCATCGGGCTACATTAATTGAATTGGCAGAAGTAAGTTGTTTGTGTTTTGTGATGTCTTCATCTAGAAATGCTGTTTTGACCATGTCTTGGCAATCGTCAAAAACACCATCTACTTCCAATGCAGTAATGTTTTGCCCTAGAGTTGTTAGTTGTTGTTCTTGAACTTCACTTACCTTTCCTTTTGGGTAAAGAATAACAACCTCAATTCCGGGTACGCCAAGAAATCCATTGGCAACGGCTCCGCCAGTATCTCCTGAGGTTGCAACAAGTACGGTTATCTTTTGAGAAGTATTCTCCCTATTGAAATAGCCGAGACAACGTGCCATAAAGCGTGCTCCAACATCCTTAAAAGCAAGGGTAGGGCCTTGAAACAATTCTAAAGTTCCCATTTGATTGGTAATGGGTACGATTGGAAAATCAAAATCTAAAGTTTCTTCAATGATTTTTCTCAACTCATTCTCAGGAATACTTCCCTCAACAAAAGGAGCAATCGCTTGAAAAGCAATTTCTGGAATAGATTCCTGCTCTATGTTTTCGAAGAAAGAATCGGGTAAACGGTGTATTTTTTCTGGAAAATATAAGCCTCTATCTGGAGCAATACCTCGAACTACAGCTTCTGGGAACTCTGCTGCTTTTGATTTTTTATTTAAACTGTTGTAAATCATTTGGAAGATATAATGTGAATCCCTTTTGGATTAATTTTAGAAATATGAAGTTCAAACTCAATATTGTATTTTAAAAACGCTTGTTGCATGCATTCTCCTACTCGAATGGCGGTTTCTTTTCCTTTAGACAGGGCAAACATAGATGGTCCAGATCCAGAAATTCCACTTCCAAGTGCACCCGAATCGGTAGCTGCTTTTTTTAATTCTTGAAAGCCAGGAATCAATGCAGATCGATGCGGTTCAATAACAACATCTACAAGCGATCTTCCGATTAAATCATAGTCATCTGTGTATAGTCCGCTTACCAATGCGGCGAGGTTTCCCCATTGCTCAATTGCTTTTTCTAGCATAATGTTTTTCTTGAGAACAGCTCGAGCGTGCGAAGTTTTCAACTCAATTTTAGGATGCAAAATAGTTGTGTATAATTCTGAGGGACTAGGTAAGCCAATTATATCGATACTTTTTGAACATCGTACTAGAGTAAAGCCGCCTAATAAAACTGGAGCGACATTATCTGCATGTGGAGAGCCACTCGCAAGTTCTTCTCCTTTCATTGCAAACTTGATCAGTTCAGTCCGAGAAAAAGGTCTTCCTAAAAGTTCGTTGATTCCAAATACAGCTCCAGCTGAACTTGCTGCACTGCTTCCAATACCACTACCAGCTTTAATCCCTTTGATGATTTCTATTTCAAATCCAAAAGAACTCGGATGCGCCTCTAACAATGCCATACCTGCAACTCCGGCTACATTTTTCTGAGTTTCAAGAGGTAGGTTTTGACCTTCTATTTTAGTGATTCGAATACCTTTTTCGGTAGTTTTTCGGATCACCATTTCATCTCCAATTGGATCTAAACAAAAACCTAGAACGTCAAAACCACAGGAGACATTGGCAACACTAGCCGGACAGAAAATTTTAATTTCATTCATAGCTTAACGTTTTCCAATTCTTATGATGTCTGCAAAAATCCCTGAAGCTGTTACTTCAGCACCAGCACCAGCCCCTTTGACAATCAGAGGTTGTTCTGTATAGCGATTGGTATAAAATAAGATGATATTATCACTCCCTTCAAGATTATAAAAGTCATGCCCTTCTGGAATTTCTTGTAGTCCCACTTTGGCAACTCCGTTTTCAAGTTGAGCAACGTATTTTAGGCGTGCGTTTTTAGAGCGCGCATCATCAAGAAGTTTCTCAAAATGATCTTTGTGGTCAATTAGAGAATCAAAAAAGGTTTCGTTATCTGGAGTATCTAAACACGCTTTTGGTAAAAAAGGCACATTCTCGATGTCTTTCAATTCAATTTTCAATCCGCTTTCACGTGCTAGAATAAGTATTTTCCGAGCTACATCGATACCGCTCAAATCAATTTTCGGGTCAGGTTCTGTGTAGCCCTCTTTTTGCGCTTGGACTACAACGTCTTTAAATAAAGTACCTTCTTTGAAGTTATTGAAAACAAAGTTTAAACTTCCGGAAAGCACAGCTTGAATTTTGACTACTTGATCCCCAGATGCAATTAGATTGTTAAGGGTGTCAATTATGGGTAATCCAGCGCCTACATTGGTTTCAAAAAGGAATGGGCTTCCATATTTACGTGACGACCGTTTCAAACTCATATAGTTTTCTAGGCTGTCAGCACATGCAATTTTATTACAGGTAACTACCCCGATGTTATTGTTCAAATATCGTTCGTATTCATATGCGATGCCTGCATTTGCAGTATTGTCTACAAAGATGCTGTTGCGTAAATTCAATCCTTTTGCATGTTCAAAGAACGCATTGATATCGGTGGGTTTTCCGTTTTCGAGAGCTGTACTCCATTGGTTGAGATCTAGTGCATCTTCGCCAAGAACCATGGTGCGCGAATTGGAGATTGCGATTACTCGAATTCGAAGTAGAAGATTGTCTTTTAAATATTGTTGTTGTTGTTGGATTTGTGATAGGAGTTTGCTACCAACATTTCCTACTCCAACAATGAATAAGTTTAGCTCTTTGATATCATTTTCAAAGAAGGTCTCATGCAAGGTGTTCAATGCTTTTTGAGTATCCTTTTTATTGATCATGATGGAAATATTACGTTCCGATGCTCCTTGTGCAATAGCACGAATATTGACGTTATTTGCCCCCAGAGAGCTGAACATTTTACCACTGATCCCTTGATGATTCTTCATGTTATCCCCAACAATGGCAATGTTTACAAGATCATTTTCAACTTTAGCAGGAGCAACCTTGTTCAATGAAATTTCAAAGGCAAATTCAGTGTCGATTACGAGTTTGGCTTCCGCATCATTATGATTCCTGACAGCAATACAGATGGAGTGTTCTGAAGATGCCTGTGTAATCATTATCACATTGATATGCGCAATAGACAAGGCTTCGAATAATCGTTTTGAGAACCCAGGAATTCCAACCATTCCACTCCCTTCAAGGCTGATTAAGCTAATCTGATCGATATGACTGATTCCCTTGACAACTACACCGTTTTGTTCTGAAGTACGATTGTCAATTAGCGTACCGTTATCTTCAGGGGCAAAGGTGTTTTTGATTCGAACGGGAATTTGTTTCTCTACCAAAGGTTGAAGCGTAGGAGGGAAGATAACCTTTGCTCCGAAATGAGACAACTCCATTGCTTCGAGGTAGGAAAGCTTTTCAATTGGAGTAGCTTGTTTAACTAATTTTGGGTTTGCGGTGTACATTCCACTTACATCGGTCCATATTTCAAGAACATCAGCGTTCAGCACATGGGCTAAAATAGCTGCTGAAAAATCAGATCCACCTCTTCCAAGCGTTGTTGAGTTTCCTGCTGCATCCCGAGCAACGAATCCTGGCACAAGGGTACATTTACTGCTGTTGTTTTTGAAAAATTCTTGTGTTTTTATTTGAGTTGCATCCCAATTTACTACGGTTCTGTTGTTTTGAATTTGAGTTTCAATAAGATCACGCCCGTCTTTTAGAACAACATCATAACCTTTGTTTTTGAATATCTCAAAAATGATAGTGCTGGATAAGCGCTCTCCGTAGGAAGTAATTGTTGCTGTGGCTTTCGTTGTAACTTCTTTGAGCATCATTACCCCCTCTAAGATGGTTTCTAAACGATTCAGCTCAGCTTTTACAAAACTTATAACGCCACTTTGTTTTTCTGGTGGTACACTTGCTCGAATAGGTTCTAAGTGCCGTTCTTCAATTTCTTTTAAAGTTTGTGTAAAACTAGATTCTCCTTTTGCTGCAATTTGTAAAGCAGACATGAGTAAATCGGTAATGCCTCCTAGTGCAGATACAACAACGACATTGTTTTTATCTTGGGATGCTACAATGGCAGATACTTGATCTATGTTTTTAGAATTGGCTACAGAAGTTCCACCAAATTTAAGGACTTTCATATGTTAGTGTTTTGTGAGAAACTAAAAACAGGTTTACAAAAGCGTTGAACACTTTGCTTTTAGTTGCACGATAATTATTATTTTTTTGAAATGAATTCAAGAGCTACAGATTATATGTTAATGAATACCCCTATGGGGTAATAGCTGTAGTTGAAATAAAGGTAGAAGTTCCTGTTAATACAGTTGTATTGTTTTTGTAAGAGCCAAAAGTAAGGTTCGATTGTAACTTCATGAGGTAAAATTAATTCAAATAGACCTGACTTGAAACTTATTAGCTCTTTTTTTTGCATAAAAAAACCGCCAGTTTTACAGAATATTCGTAAAAAATGACGGTTATTTTGATTTATGCGCTTATCTCAAGAGATAGTTTTTCTTCTTTTCCATCCCAATCCAGCTGAAATTGATCACCGTCTTTTGTACGACTGTTTACAATTTCTTCTGCAATTAGATCTTCAAGATATTTTTGAATTGCGCGTGATAAAGGTCTTGCTCCGTATTTTTTGTCGAACCCTTTTTCGCCAATAAATTCTTTTGCTTTCTCAGTAAGACTCATGTTGTAGCCCAGTTTCTTTATTCGAATTTGTAATTTATCAAGTTCCAGATCAACAATTTTCATGATGTCTTCTTTTTCTAGAGCGTTAAAGATAACAATGTCGTCTACACGATTGAGAAACTCAGGTGCAAATGTCTTCTTTAATGCACTTTCGATAACCCCTCTTTCGATATCATCGGTTTGTGCTTTTTGAGCTGCAGTTGAGAAACCAACGCCTGTACCGAAGTCTTTTAATTGACGGGCACCAATGTTAGAGGTCATGATGATAATGGTGTTCTGAAAATTAATCTTTCGACCTAAACTATCGGTCAAAAAACCATCATCTAAAACCTGAAGCAGCATATTGAACACATCAGGATGTGCTTTTTCAACTTCATCGAGTAAGATTACCGAATATGGCTTACGTCTCACTTTTTCACTCAGTTGTCCTCCTTCTTCATAGCCTACGTAGCCCGGAGGTGCTCCAATGAGTCGTGAGATTGCAAATTTCTCCATGTATTCACTCATATCAATTCGAATCAAATTATCTTCAGATTCAAACATTTCACTAGCCAAAATTTTAGCTAATTGTGTTTTACCAACACCAGTTTGACCAAGGAAAATAAAAGATCCAATAGGCTTGTCAATTGCCTTTAATCCAGCACGATTTCGTTGAATTGCTTTAACCACTTTTTCAACTGCATCCTGCTGACCGATAAGTTTATTACCTATGATTTCATTAAGTTTTGAAAGTTTGTTTTTCTCTGACTTAACAATCTTATTTACAGGGATACCCGTCATCATAGACACTACGTCTGAAATATGCGTTTCGGTTACTTCAACACGATTCAGTTTAGATTCTTCATGCCATTTTTCTTGTGCTGTTAAAAGGTTGCGCTCTACTCTTTTTTCATCATCTCTGAGTTTAGCAGCTTCCTCGTATTTTTGTTTTTTAACAACGTCATTTTTATGTTCTTTCACGCGTTCCAGCTCTTCTTCAAGATCAATAACGTCTTGTGGAACGTTCATGTTGTTGATGTGAACTCGTGATCCAGCTTCATCTAAAGCGTCAATTGCTTTGTCTGGAAGAAAACGATCCGAAACATAACGACTTGTCAATTCAACACAGGCAACTAACGCTTCGTCAGTATAGGTTACGTTGTGATGACTTTCGTATTTGTCTTTTATGTTCTGAAGAATTTCTATGGTCTCTTCTTCCGTAGTTTGTTCTACAACTACTTTTTGAAAACGACGCTCTAATGCGCCATCCTTTTCAATACTTCCACGATATTCATCGAGGGTAGTAGCACCAATGCATTGGATTTCACCTCGCGCTAGGGCGGGTTTAAACATATTGGAGGCATCTAAACTTCCAGTTGCTCCCCCTGCACCTACAATGGTATGTATTTCATCGATGAATAAAATGATATCATCATTCTTTTCCAACTCATTCATCACAGCTTTCATGCGTTCTTCAAACTGACCTCTGTACTTAGTTCCAGCAACTAAACTAGCTAAGTCGAGAGTGACTAGTCGTTTTCCGTACAAAACACGAGAAACTTTTTTCTCAATAATCCGCAGGGCTAACCCTTCGGCTATAGCAGATTTACCAACTCCAGGTTCTCCAATGAGTAAGGGGTTGTTCTTTTTACGTCTACTCAAAATCTGAGAAACACGTTCAATTTCTTTTTCACGACCAACTACAGGGTCCAGTTTGTCTTGACGGGCGAGTGCCGTTATGTCTTTTCCAAAATTATCTAAAACGGGTGTTTTAGATTTTTTTCCTTTGGCTGATTCTGAAGTGGGTACAAACGGATTTTCTTTACTATCTCCAGCTTCATCTTCTTTTTCATCTGGAAAAGAAGCAGCAGGGTTGAAGTCTGTATATTCACTATCGGAAGTAAGTAACAACTTGAATTGTTCTTTTACTAAGTCATAATTGATGTCTAGTTTTTCGAGCAACTTGGTTGTAGGGTCATTTTCATTTCTTAAAATACACAACAATAGATGCGCGGTATTGATCAAATCACTTTGGAATAACTTAGCTTCTAAGAAGGTGGTTTTGAGTGCGCGTTCTGCCTGACGAGTCAAGTGGAGGTTTTTCTTAGAATTCCCAAGGCCAGTACTGTCTAGCAAGGCAGGATTTAGGATTTCAACTTTTCTTCTTAAATTCTCAAGATCTACATCAATAGCATTGAAAATTGAAATTGCTTTTCCTCCTCCATCTCTTAAAATACCAAGCATTAAATGCTCCGTTCCAATATGATCATGTCCTAAACGTAATGCTTCTTCTTTACTGAAAGAAATTACATCTTTTACTCTAGGTGAAAAATTATCATCCATATTTATAAGGTTTCTTTTTCATTAAATAGTCAAAAACTATTCCAGTTGATTCTGTACACTAGCTAATAGACAAAATATTTTTGAAATACCAAAACGGCAGGCTGTTAAATTTTGTATTTTTTACACATAAATAATGTTGATAAATTCAAACACAAAAAGTCGAATTTGGGCTAGTATTTCTGGTTTAAATCCATATTTTAGCAGATAGGATTAAAAAAATACATTTTATGGCTGAAGGTGAAAAACTGATACCCATCAACATTGAGGATGAAATGAAATCGGCTTACATTGATTATTCAATGTCTGTCATTGTGTCACGTGCACTTCCTGACGTTCGGGATGGCTTAAAACCAGTACATCGACGCGTTTTATTTGGAATGCACGAATTGGGTATTCGTTCCAATACTTCTTTTAAGAAATCTGCAAGAATAGTAGGTGAGGTACTTGGTAAGTATCACCCACACGGTGATACCTCTGTTTATGATGCTATGGTTCGTATGGCTCAAGAATGGAGTTTACGATATTTACTCGTCGATGGTCAAGGTAACTTTGGATCAATTGATGGCGATAGTCCAGCTGCAATGCGTTATACCGAAGCTCGTATGCGCAAGATGTCTGAGGATCTCTTAGCGGATATTGACAAAGATACGGTAGATCATCAGTTGAATTTTGATGATACGCTAAAAGAACCAAAGGTACTTCCAACACGGGTTCCCAATTTGCTTATTAATGGCGCTTCGGGTATTGCTGTAGGGATGGCAACCAACATGCCGCCGCACAACATTACGGAAGTAATTGATGGAACAATTCAGTATATAAACGACAATGATATTTCCATTGACGAATTAATACAAACCATTAAAGCGCCAGATTTTCCTACTGGAGGTACAATTTATGGTTACGATGGCGTTCGTGATGCTTTTCATACTGGGAGAGGAAGGGTTGTCCTTCGCGCTAAAGCCAATATCGAAGAAGTAAATGGACGTGAATGTATTATTGTAACTGAAATACCGTTTCAGGTGAATAAAGCGGAAATGATCCGTAAGACAGCTGAATTGGTTAATGACAAGAAAATCGAAGGAATCTCTAACATTAGAGATGAATCTGATAGAAATGGAATGCGTGTGGTTTACATCCTAAAACGCGATGCTATTCCTAATATAGTTCTAAACAAATTATACAAGTATACTTCGCTTCAATCTTCTTTTAGTGTAAACAATATTGCACTTGTAAACGGGAGACCACAGTTGTTAAACTTGAAAGAAATGATTCATTATTTTGTTGAACACCGCCACGAAGTGGTTGTTCGAAGAACAAAGTATGAATTGAAGAAAGCGGAAGAACGCGCTCATATACTAGAAGGATTGATCATCGCTTCGGACAATATAGATAAGGTGATCGCTCTGATTCGATCGTCGTCTAATGCAGATGAAGCCCGAGCTAAGTTAATTGAGAACTTCAAGTTGTCTGAAATTCAAGCCAAAGCAATTGTTGAGATGCGCTTGCGTCAGCTTACCGGTCTTGAGCAAGATAAACTTCGAACAGAGTATGATGAGTTAATGAAAACCATCGAAGATCTTAAAGATATTTTAGATAAAAAAGAGCGTAGAATGCAAATCATTACTGATGAGCTTCTTGTTATCAAAGATAAATACGGAGACGAACGCAGATCTGTAATCGAATTTGCAGGAGGAAACTTCAGTATTGAAGATATGATTCCAGATGAGAAAGTTGTAATTACAATTTCTCATGCAGGTTATATCAAACGTACACCACTTTCAGAATACAAAACACAGCATAGAGGTGGAGTAGGTCAAAAAGCATCTACAACACGGAACGAAGATTTCTTAGAGCATTTGTTTGTAGGAACGAATCACCAATACATGCTGTTCTTTACACAAAAAGGGAAGTGTTTCTGGATGCGTGTTTATGAAATTCCAGAAGGATCTAAAACGGCTAAAGGTAGAGCCATTCAGAATTTGATCAATATCGAGCAAGATGATAAGGTAAAAGCCTTCATCAATACGCAAGACCTTAAGGATGAAGAATACATCAACAGTCATTATGTAATTATGGCTACCAAGAAAGGACAAGTTAAAAAAACCTTATTGGAGCAATATTCACGACCGAGAGCCAACGGTATCAACGCCATCACAATTAAAGATGAAGATGAATTACTTGAAGCAAAATTAACAACAGGTAACAGTCAGATTCTACTTGCAGTTAAGTCCGGTAAAGCCATTCGATTTGAAGAAGATAAAACACGACCTATGGGTCGAAGTGCATCTGGAGTTCGAGGAATAACCTTGAATGGTCCTTCTGATGAAGTTATCGGTATGGTATCTGTTAGTGATTCTGAAACTGAAATCTTAGTTGTTTCTGAGAATGGTTATGGGAAACGTTCTAGCTTAGATGACTACCGTACAACCAATAGAGGTGGTAAAGGAGTGAAGACGTTATCAATTACAGACAAAACAGGGGAGCTGGTTTCGATTAAAAACGTAAGCGACTTGGATGACCTAATGATTATTAATAAATCGGGAATTGCTATCCGAATGGATGTTGCCGATTTACGTGTGATGGGAAGAGCTACTCAAGGGGTTAAGTTGATTAACCTTAAAGGAAGTGATACCATTGCAGCTGTCGCTAAAGTGATGAAAGACGACGAAGAAATTCCTGAAGTTTCTGAGGATGATGTTCCGACTTCAGAAACTGATGGCACGAATCTTGAATAAAACCAACCAATAATAAAACATCTACAATGAAACATTTTTTTACATTTCTTTTAACTCTAGTTGTAACCCTTGGGTGGGCGCAGAAAAAAGAACTTAAACAGGCGCAAAAACTATATAAGTCAGCTAAGATATCAGAAGCCAAGGCTTCATTAGACGCTAATCAGGCACTTTTAGAATCTGCTGAATTGAAATATGCTGCTCCTTATAACCTTTTACGTTCTCAAATCTCTTTAGCAGAAGAAGCGTATCAGGCTTCTTATGATTATTTACAATTAGCTCAAAAAAGTTCTGGACTAAGTTCTAAAACAGACGAACAAAAAAGACTTTTGATTTCTGCAGTAATTAATACAGCTATTGAGCAATCAGAAAACAAAGAATTTGTTGCTTCTGCAGAAAACTTATATCTATCCTATGTGATCGATCCTGTAGCGAATTTAGATTATCTCTATTACGCAGCTTCAAATGCAGTAAATGCATCTGAATATAAATTGTCACTTAAATATTACCAAATATTAAAAGACATCAAATACACTGGGATAACCGTAAAGCATTATGTTACTGAGGTAGCTAACAATACCGAAATAGAAGTTTCAGCGTCAGAGTATTCTATTTACCAAAAGTCTAAAGATTACACCAATTTTAGAACAGAAGATACAGAATCTAAATTCCCAGAGATTGTTAAGAACATTGCTCTAATTTATAACCAATTGGGAGAAAAAGAGAAAGCAATTGCTGCTGTGAAAGATGCACGCGCTGAAAGCCCAAATGATTTAGGTTTAATTCTAACCGAAGCGAATATTTATATCGAGTTAGGTGAGAAAGAAAAATTTAAAACGTTGATGGGTGAGGCTATTGCTCAAGATCCAGAAAATGCAAACTTGTATTACAACCTTGGCGTTGTTACTGCAGACCTAGGAGATAAAGAAAACGCAAGAGCTTATTATGAAAAAGCAATCGAACTTGATCCTTCTATGGAGAACGGTTACTTGAATTTAGTAGCTCTCATTTTAGAAGATGAAACTTCAATTGTTGAGGAAATGAATTCTTTAGGAAATTCTAGAGCTGATAATGCAAAGTATGACATATTGAAAGAAAAGCGCGAGAGTGTGTATTCTGAATGTGTACCGATTCTTAAAAAACTCATGTCAATTTCTGATTCAAATCAAGAAGCAGCTCGAACTCTTATGAATATCTATGCAACTTTAGGTAATAATGAGGGCTTTATGGAAATGAAAAAATTGCTAGAATAGATTCAAATCATACGAATCAAAACAAAAAAACCTTCAGAAATGAAGGTTTTTTTGTTTTCAAATAAGTTTAGATTATTTTCTTAATCATTCGAAGTTTGTGCGAATGATTCTGAATTTCTTTATTGTAAATCCCAGTCTGATCTATTGGGTCAATTCGTACTTTCCCGTGGGCGTGAATAATTCTGTGGTCTTGGAGTAAAATGCCTACATGTGTTATTGCACCTTCTTTATTATCAAAAAAAGCTAGATCACCTGGTTCGCTTTCTTCAATAAAGCTGAGCGTTGTTCCCTGTTTAGCTTGTTGAGAAGCATCTCTTTTTAGTTGTATTCCATTGAGTTTATACACCATTTGTGAAAACCCAGAGCAATCGATACCGAAGGGTGTTTTTCCTCCCCATAAATAAGGAGCGTTTAAATATGAGTAAGCAGTTTTTACCAGCTGATTTTTATCTCTTGTGCTGGTGAATTCTCCCTCAAATTGATGATTTAAAACATCAATCTGCCTTAGGTCACTGCCAAGTGGAATAGGGAATAACTCTGAATTCGGTAGGCTCACATAGCCCAGTAGATTGGCTGAATTTTTAACTTCAAGTTCTGAATTGCTTTTGTAAATATCTTCGGAAATTTCAACACATTGATTCGAACAAATCCAACCTTCATAACTGTCCCACTGATTTCTTATTTTAAGCCAGTCTTTCCTATGATCAATGATTTTAAAACAATCTCCATACAGGAGCTGGGAAACCTGCTCACTTGCGTGATTAAAATCATTTCTAAGAGGAATAATTCCTAAAGGACAAATACCGTACTTCAATTTAAAAAGTATAATTAATAAGAACTCGTTTAAAACTGAAGCTAAAATAATCAATTTTAATCCATCCAGAGAGATGATGATTTAAAATAAGTGTGAAGAATCATTTTCTTACCTTTGAAATCAAGTTGAGCAGTATTATGTGCTAAATTGATTTTAAAAGTTAGGTTTAGATTTATGAAAAAATTATTACAATCGTTTTTCAATTACCAATCCATGATTTACAAGGCGTTCTTATTCGTCTTTACCTGCTTGTTTATTGTTTATTTCTTTCCCACAAAAGGTCAATTTAAATATGAATTCAGTAAAGGTCAAGCTTGGGAATATGAAAATTTATATGCTCCTTTTGACTTTGCGATTTTAAAATCAGAAAAAGAGCTTTTGTTGGAACGCGTTCAACTGAAAAAAGAAATCCCTACCTATTTTAATCAAAATACTGCCGTTGAGGAACAGGCGAAGGTGCAGTATGCTCAGAAATTTTCTTCATATTTTACATATCCGGTAAATTCTACGCGATACAAAAGATATTTTGAATTTGGTTTGAATATTATTCAGGAAATATACAGTACAGGTGTTCTCCCTCTAAATTACAATCATGAAGGCGGAGACCGTGTTGGGCTCATTCAAGACCATGCAGAGACAGAGTTGAATTTTGATCAATTGCTAAAACCTGCTGAACTTTCTAGATTTTTAGATCAAAAATTATCTTCTACTTCATATGTGCGTTTTAAAAACGAATATTATAAACTTCTGTTTGAAGTCATAGAGCCCAACTTAGTCTATGATGAACGATTCAATGAACAGTTGTTAGAAAGTGCTTATTCGAAACTTGCGATTTCTCGCGACTTAATTGTCATGGGAAGTATTCTGATTTCTAAGGGGGAGCTGGTAGATGAAACTAATTTTCAGGAATTAGAGTCCTTGAAGCTACAATACGACACACGTCTTTATACGGATGCTAACATCTATTGGATTCTAGTGGGCTATATCATATTGGTTGGACTCACGCTTTTGATGCTGTTTCTCTTCATATATAAATACCGCCCCATAATATTCAATAACAACACCAAACTGACCTTCATCTTTTTTAATGTTATGTTGGTTGTGGTCTCTACAATAACAGTTTTAAATTTCGATAGTTCTTTTCTGTATATCGTGCCTATTTGTATTTTGCCTTTGATTTTAAAAGCATTTTTCGATGCACGAGTAGGCCTCTTCGTGCACGTGTTAACCGTTTTATTGTTAGGTTTTATTGTGCCCAATAGTTTTGAGTATATTTTCCTGCAAATTATGGCTGGTATTGTAACGGTCTTGTCGGTATCTGAATTATATAAAAGAGCCAATCTGTTCATTTCTGTCGGACAAATTATATGCATCTATCTAATCGGTTATTTTGCCTTCTTTGTAATTCATGAAGGGGGAATCGATGGAATTTCATTTACAATCATAGGGTTGTTTGTGCTCAACGGTGTGTTTACTTTATTCGTTCAGCCGCTAATCTATTTGTTTGAAAAACTATTCAATTTAGTTTCTGATGTTTCACTTTTAGAATTGTCTGACACCAATTCTGATTTTTTCAAGGAGTTTTCAGACAAAGCACCCGGAACCTTTCATCATTCTTTACAAGTATCTAACCTTGCCGAATCTGCAGCAAGTGCAATCGGAGCGAACGCATTACTAACCAGAGTAGGGGCTTTGTACCACGATATTGGCAAGATCAGTAACCCTGTCTTTTTTAGCGAAAACCAAAGAGGTAGTATTTCTCCTCACAATGACATTAGCCCCAAAGAAAGTGCTCAAATCATCATTGATCATGTCATTAAAGGGGTTGAAGCCGCTAAGAAAATCAAACTTCCAGATCGTGTAGTCGATTTTATAAGAACACACCATGGGACATCTAGGGTTTATTTTTTTTATAAAAAACAAGAAGAACTTTTTGGGGAAGCGAATTCAGAAGATTTTAGCTACCTAGGACCTAAGCCATTTTCTAAAGAAACTGCCATCTTAATGATGGCCGATAGTGTAGAGGCTGCCTCAAAAAGCTTGAAAGAACCCACCATCGAATTATTGAAAAATTTTGTCAATAAGATTGTAAATCAACAGTTGGAAGAAAAGCAATTCATGAATTCAAATATCACTCTAGCGGAGATCGAAACTGTCAAAAAAGTATTCATTGATAAGTTGATTAATATTTATCATTTACGCATAGAATATCCCGAATAAATTAAGCCACAATT
>JABAZL010000053.1 GCA_018608425.1 Flavobacteriaceae bacterium | reverse complement strand
TAGTGGCCTTTGGGCCGTGGAAGTTCGAGTCTTCTCGTGCGCACTTCATCTTTTACTCCCCTTCCTTTATTGCTTTTAATTTTATTTTGTAGTTTTGTTTAAGCTTTCTCAACGAAGATTAAACCAATGAATGAGATTAAGAACAGTTTTAGCATCAAGAACCTCGAAAACATTTCGGGCATAAAGGCGCACACCATACGAATTTGGGAAAAAAGGTATAATCTTCTTTCACCTGAAAGAACCGATACCAATATCAGAAGGTATTCGATTGACAGCCTTAGAAAACTACTCAACATTACATTACTGTACAACAACGGTTATAAAATATCTAAAATCGCAGCTTACGAGGAATCTGAAATTCCACTTCTAGTTCGCAAATTAGCACTTACCTCTAAATCAGAACAGATGTCAATCAACACATTGAAATTAGCCATGGTTAATTTCGATACGGTTTTATTTGATCTCACTTTTGAAGAATTGATAGGAAAGAAAGATTTTGAATTCATCTACATGAAGGTTTTTATACCGCTCCTTCATGAATTAGGGATCTTATGGCAAACCAATGCAATATGTCTTACACATGAGCACTTCATCACCAACCTCATCAAGCAAAAAATACACTTACAGACCGAACTAGCTCAAGGTCAAATAAAGTATAATGAAGGGGATCCATGTTTTGTTTTATTTTTACCTGAAAATGAAATTCATGAATTGAGTATTTTATACTTAAATCAACTCATCTTATCCAAAGGTTATAAAACTATCTTCTTAGGTCAATCTGTTCCGAGCAACAGTTTAGCTACGCTTTTAAGTTTTAATCCGCAATTGCATTTTGTCACCTTTTGTATTGTAGAACCAAATCAATATATCATGGATGATTATATAACCAATTTTGAACATCAAATTTTAAACATCAGCGATTCACGCTTATCAATGTTTGGTCCAAGAACTGTTGATTTAAACCAAGAAAAATTACCTGAAAAAATTGTAGTTTTCAAGGGGCTTGAAGAATTTAAACATAGGTTCCTGGAACCAACTGTATTTGCATAAATTTTATGTAATTTTGACAATAATTCCGGCATAGAATTTCGGGATATTGGGTTACTATTTTTTGCTTGATTAAAAAAAATCAATGAAAACTTTATTTGATAACGTATCTAATGAATGCAGTAAGATTGTTACTGTATCCTACAGCACTTCTTTTTCACTAGCAACAAAGATGTTGCACAGCTCGATACGTAAAGACATCTATAACATTTATGGTTTTGTACGCTTTGCTGATGAAATTGTAGATAGTTTTCATTCATTTGACAAAGAAGTATTATTGGATCGCTTCGAGAGCGACTTATTTCATGCCCTAGAACATAAAATAAGCTTGAATCCGATTCTAAATTCTTTTCAACAGACCTACCACCTCCACAACCTAGATCTCGATCATGTAAAGGCTTTCCTCAAGAGCATGCGTTGGGATTTACACAAAAAAAATTACCTCTCACAAGAAGACTATAAAGAATACATTTACGGATCAGCCGATGTTGTTGGTCTTATGTGCTTAAAAGTGTTTGTAAAAGGCAATAGTGAACAATATGATGCCCTTAAGGATTACGCAATGGCACTAGGTTCAGCTTTTCAAAAGGTAAATTTCTTAAGAGATTTAAAAGCTGATCAAGAAGGGTTGGAACGGTCATATTTTCCAGAAATTGACCTGAAGAGTTTTGATGAAGAATCGAAATTGAAAATCATAAATGAAATTGAGGCAGATTTCAAAACAAGTTTAATTGGTATCTTAAATTTACCCAAAGAAGCTCGTTTCGGGGTCTATACTGCATATAAGTATTACTCTAAGCTGTTACGAAAGCTGAAGAAGATTCCTTCAAATCATATAAAGGAAACTCGCGTTCGAGTTCCGAACTATCAAAAAATCAGTGTTCTGGCACAATCCTATTTAAATTATCGTTTTAACACCCTATAAGATGGCTACCTTTTTTTGGATTTTAATTTACGTTGCTACTTTTTTTTTCATGGAATTCATGGCGTGGTTTTCTCACAAATACATCATGCATGGTTTTTTATGGAACCTTCACAAAGATCATCATAAGAAAGACCACGGATCGTGGTTCGAACGCAACGATTTATTTTTCATCTTCTATGCCGTAGTGAGTATGACTCTTGTAATTCTATGGGGAGAGTATGGTTTTTGGGCTGGTTTGCCAATGGCTCTAGGTATCTTTACATACGGGATGAGTTATTTCATTGTTCATGACATCTTCATACACCAACGTTTTAAGATATTAAGAACAACTAATTCAAAATATGCCAAAGGGCTCCGCAGAGCACATAAGATTCATCACAAGAGTATTCACAAAGGTGGAGGTGAATGTTTTGGAATGCTATGGGTACCAATGAAATATTTTAAATAATCCGAATTACTTCTTGGACCAATTGTTTGTGAATTCACAACCTCTGTAGTCCCCACTAATACTTACATAAGTATCTTCAATTTTCTCTTGGGTCCATTTTTCAATGGCTTTTAACTGCTTATCCTTCAAAGCAAGTTCTTTAATACGGATGTAATCTTGAGAATAATCTGCTACATGTTCATCGAAACGGTTCGTAATCTTAATGATTTTGTATTTCTTTAATCCAGAACGATCTTCATCTAGTAATGGAAGAGAAATCTCGCCTTCATTTAGCTTACTCACCTGATTGTAAAGTGTAGGGTCCATCTTTGTGAGTTCAAAACGGGTATCTCCTGTAACAGGGTTTAGCAGCACTCCTCCACTGTTCCTAGTTTCTTTTTCATTAGAATAATTGAATGCTGCATCTGTAAAAGTGATTTCTTCTTCAAGAACACGTTTACGGATCGTATCTAATGTTTTTTTAGATTCATCTAGTTGCGTTGGATCAACTTTTGGCGTCAATAAAATATGACGTACATCTACCTGTTGTCCTCTAATTTTATCTACAGTTACAATATGCCATCCAAAATCAGACTTAAAAGGTTGCGATATCTCGCCCTCTTCAAGACCAAAAGCGGCATCTCTAAATTCTTTTACCATACGCGGGCGTTTTCTGTGCAGCGTATACTTACCGCCTGTAGATCGAGAACCTGGATCTTGTGAGTACAAAATAGCCTTTGAAGCAAAACTCAAACCTTTTTCTTCAACATCGTTTTTAAAATCTTTAAGCTTCTCAACAACGCGCTGTGTTTCTTCATCCGTAACCTTAGGCTCTATTACGATTTGCGATAATTCTATCTCGGTGCCAAAAACAGGTAGTTCTTCTTTTGGAATTTCATCAAAAAAACTTCGCACTTCCTCAGGAGTAATTTCAATTTTAGAAACAATATCCGATTGCATTAAAGAGGCTAGTTTTTGAAGCTTGTTAATTTCAAAAAGTTGCTCTCTAAATGAAAGTTCGTCAGGTTTATTATAGAATTCAAGAACCTTTTCTATGCTACCTAATTGTTGAGTGAAATATTCAATACTTTGATCTACGTAGCTGTAAACCTCAGAGTCACTAATCTCTAAACTGTCTTGTACTGCATGGTGAGCATAAAGCTTATCTTCCATTAGTTTCCCAAGAAGTTGACAACGTTCAATACCATCCGTAGGAATCCCTTGCGATTTCATATCGACTAAGGTTTTGTCTATATCGGAATCTAAAATCACGTAGTCGCCCACAACAGCAGATACTCCGTCAATCTTAGTTCGTTTAAAACTACTCTTTATTTCCAGAGGCCCTTGAGCAAAAGTCTGAAAACTAAAAACAAAAGCCACTAGAAGTACTATTGTGGTTTTAACGGTAGAGTTGAAATTTCTTTGTTCGTATTGCATCTTGTAGTATTTCTTTATCAAATTGTTTAATAAAATCAAGCTTTCTTTTGTTGAAAACAATTTTACGGATTGTGTTTTCTATGGAAACCAAAGGGGCTACTTCGTTTCGTAACATATAATTATTCACAAAAAGCAAATATACCTCGAAAGCATCCTCAACAAGAAAAAATTGTGATTTTTTTAAGTAGTTCTCAAAGTTATTTTCATTGATGATGGGAAGTGTTCTAATTAATTCTCTTTTTGTAAGCCACAAAGAGTCTTTCAGTCCATATGAATTGAATTGAAAGTTAAGAGAATCTAGAAAACGAATGTCGTCTTCTTGAAAACGGATTAGTTTATCTTTAATCTCTAATAAGTCTATGTTTTCTGAAGGCAAAGCAATGTAACGTAGATTGACCATAACTTCATTCAACTTGAAATTGTTTTGATTTTCTCTATAATACGTTTCAATTTCTGTTTTACTTATGAGTGTATCAATATTCGATTTTACAATGAACTCCTTATAACTCCTACTCCAAAGATCAGAGCGATATGAATTGACTAATTCATCCATTTGCTTCTGAGCATCAACATCAAGGTTAATTAATGCTTGGTCATAGAGCAATTGTTTTCTTGCCCAGTTGTTGATGTAGTTTTCAGATTGAATTATACTGTCTGTTTTGGAAGAAAAAACAGTAATGTTGTCTCTAAGTTCCGAGCGATACAAATAGGAATTACCAGCTCGAGCTACAACAACATCTTGCTTTACATTATAGAATTGATCACAACCTATAAGTATAAAGAAAAGTAAGGCAATTGGGCCTGTCCAGTGTAAAAATAGAGGCCGTACTTTGCTTCGAAAAAATTGGCTTGTTTTTTGCATAAATTTGTTAGATGGCAACAACGAGAAAAAATAAATTTATTGTGTTAATTGACGCCTTTTTATGTTAAATTTCTTAATAACTTTATTAGATTGCTAATAACCAGTATTTTAATTGTTAATAAATCCTTTTTTATTAACAACAATATCTATAACTTGCAAGTATATTTAAGGGAATGAAAATTAGTACTTATTCTTTATTGTTGATTTTACTTCTCGCTTTCCCTAAGGCGTATAGCAATTCCTCTCCTTTAATCTCTTCTGCAAGCTCCATTTCAAGTCAAGATATCGTAAAATTATTTTACAGCAATGGACAAATCCAAATAGATGGATTAATGGGAACAGGATCAATACAAATATACAGTATCATAGGAAATGAGATTGCTCGATTCACTAATGAAACTTTAGCAAACTTCAAAAAACCTATTGCTTTAGAATCTGGTAATATGTACATCGTACGTATCGAGACTGAAACCAATGTCAAAACCTACAAACTAATCGCTAACTAGTCGATTAAAATTCCTTTTCAACCCAATACACATCATGGGCTATAGTTTGGAGCTTCCTTGGTAATTTGAATATTATGTGGATGACTTTCTCTAATCCCCGAAGCTGTTAGTTGCACAAACTTACCTTGATCTCTTAGTTCATCAACATTAGCAGAACCACAATATCCCATTCCAGCTTTTAAACCTCCTAAAAACTGATGTATACTTTCTACAAGTTCTCCTTTGTAGGGCACACGTCCAACAATACCCTCTGGGACTAATTTTTTGATGTCATCTTCAACATCTTGAAAATAACGATCCTTACTCCCTTTATTCATTGCTTCAACAGATCCCATCCCACGATACGATTTAAATTTTCGACCTTCGAAAATAATAGTCTCTCCTGGCGATTCTTTTGTACCAGCCAATAAGCTTCCAAGCATTACACAAGATGCACCAGCAGCAATTGCCTTAGGAATATCACCTGTATATCGTATTCCACCATCGGCAATAATTGGTACTCCACTATCTTTGATCGCTTCGGCCACTTGAAGAACTGCTGATAATTGTGGGTATCCTACTCCTGCAATGATTCGCGTAGTACAAATAGATCCAGGACCAATACCTACTTTAACAGCATCAGCACCTAAATCTACTAAGTATTTTGCAGCTGCTCCAGTAGCGATATTACCAACTACTACGTCTAGATCCGGGAATGAGGCTTTAACTTCTTTCAAAACTGAAGCAACACCTTTGGTATGACCATGAGCTGTATCAATCACAATTGCGTCAACACCCGCATTTACGAGAGCTTGTGTTCGTTCAACTGCATCAGCTGTAACTCCAACAGCAGCTGCAACACGAAGTCTTCCGAAGGCATCCTTGTTCGCTATCGGTTTGGTTGTATGTTTTGTGATATCTCTGAATGTAATCAAACCAACTAGGTTTTGATTGTCATCGATTACAGGTAATTTTTCAATTTTATGTTTTTGTAGAATCTCTTCAGCATCGGACAACGAAGTTCCTTCCTTAACCGTAATCAGGTTTTTAGAGGTCATAACCTCCGTTATTGGGCGTTGATCATTTTTTTCAAAACGCAAATCTCGGTTCGTTACTATCCCGCTCAATTTTCCATGCGCATCTACAATTGGAATTCCGCCAATCTTGTACTTTGTCATGTTTTTATTTGCATCCGCAACTATTGCAGTCAAGGGAAGAATAACAGGATCTAAAATCATTCCAGACTCAGAACGTTTCACCATCCGTACTTTGGTAGCCTGCTCTGCAATTGTCATGTTCTTGTGAAGAACACCAATCCCACCTTCTCTTGCCATAGCAATCGCCATTTGACTTTCTGTTACCGTATCCATGGCTGCAGAAACTATAGGGATGTTTAGAGGGATGTTTCTAGTAAACTTAGTATTGATTTTTACATCACGTGGTAAAACTTCTGAATATGCAGGTACGAGTAGCACATCATCATATGTTAGACCTTGTTCGACAAATTTTGGATTGTTTGAAATCATAGCAACTGCTTAGAAATTAGTTGCGAGCAAAATTATGGAATAAT
>JABAZL010000082.1 GCA_018608425.1 Flavobacteriaceae bacterium | reverse complement strand
ATTCACTCCTCCGTTCTACCCGACGGAACTTATGGAGGAAATCCAGGCGGTTTTGTCGTTTGGAACGACTCCAATTGTTTTTATATGGCAGGAGATACCGCTCTAACATACGACATGAAATTAATTCCAGCACTTTGTCCAAAACTCGACTGGGCAGTGCTTCCAATTGGAGACAATTTTACCATGGGAATGGAAGAGGCCGTTATGGCAGCTGATTTTATTCAATACAATCAAATTATTGGGTGTCATTACAACACCTTCCCTCTCATTGAGATAGAAGTGTCGAAAGTTCAGGAGCTTTTTGAAGCCCAAAAAAGTATACTTCATCTTCCTAAAATAGTGACAAGCCTTTCACTTTAAAATCTTCCTTTGTTCCAGCAAAATTCCTTTTGCTTCTTTGTCATTATCCCTTATCTTTATCAAAAAAGAGCCCTATGGAAGTAAAAGATGCTAACGGAAATATTTTAAATGACGGAGATACTGTAAAACTAACCAAAGACTTAAAACTCAAAGGAACCTCAACAACCATCAAAAGAGGAACAACAGTAAAAAACATTCGTTTAACCGATAGTGCCGATGAAATTGATTGTAGAATCAATAAAATGAGCATTGTTTTACGAACTGAATTTGTGAAAAAATAAGTTTTCAAAAACTATCTATTTAAAAAAAGAACTAAAGTGAACAGCACTCCTTTCAATAGAATTTTAATTGGTTTTGCATTTTCGCCTAACCTAAAAGCGAATGTCTTTGAGGCGATGCGGTTGGCTGAATTTTTAGGAGCCCATCTTTATTTTCTTCACGTAGGGTCAAAATCTCCTGCCAAGGCAAAAACTTTTACTGAAATTTTAGAAGAATCTCCCGTTCAGCCAAAGAACTTTACAGTTCTTTGGGATGAAGGTACACCCATAGAAACCATTAGCGAGCAGTGTAAAAAAAATCAGATTGATCTGCTGCTACTTGGGGCGATGCAGCGTGAAAATATGGTAAAATTTTATATGGGCTCTATTGCTCGTAAACTAACTCGTAACGCTCCTTGTTCGGTCTTATTAATGATCAAACCTTCTGTCGTTCGAAAACCCTCACAGCATGTTGTAGTGAACGCTTTCGAAAGCCCAGAAACGGAAAGCACCATTCGAGCTGCCTTCCATTTTGCTCAAGCCTTGAGTGCCACTAAACTTACTTTAGTGGAAGAAATAGACCGCTCAGAAGTTGCTGAAGAAGCGGATGATGATCGCGGCCTGAGAAAGGTTACCCTTAGAAAAGAAAAATTAAAACGGCGAGAACTTTCTCGTGTTCGCGAAATTTTAACCCACATTCCAGATACGCTCAAAGAAAACATAAAAATACACTCCCAAAGCATTTTTGGGACACGAGGATATTCTATTGGTCACTACGCCAAAGTTGTTCGAGCGGATTTACTCATTATGAATTCAGACGAAAAAAGAAAGCGTTTTCTAGAGCGTATATTCCCGAAAGATCTCGAGCATATTTTATCCGAATTACCCACCGATGTTCTCATCATTAAAAGCAAAGAAAATGGGTAAAACAAACACTTTTCGAGGTTTTATAGGAGCACTCCCTAAGAACATCTTTGCAGGCTTTGTTGTTTCTTTAGTGGCCTTGCCTCTCGGCCTTGGGTTGGCTATTGCTTCCGAAGCTCCTCCTATTGCAGGTATTCTATCGGCAGTAGTTGGCGGAGTTGTTGTTGCACTTTTAGGCGGATCTCAACTAACAATCGCAGGCCCCGGAAATGGTTTGGTTATCGTATTACTTTCTTCCATTACCCTCTTGGGAGGTGGCGACCTTTATCAAGGGTATCTGTTTACACTTGCAGCCGTTGTTCTGTCGGGAATTCTCATTTTCCTTTTTGGTCTCTTCCGTTTTGGTGCACTGAGTGAGTTTTTCCCTGCTTCTGCATTACAAGGTATGCTAGCAGCTATAGGAATTGGAATTCTAGCCAAACAGGTCCATGTTATGCTTGGAGTAACTACTGCAACAGGAAGTCCGTTCGACCTTCTTGCACAAATCCCAAATAGTGTGCTGTCTGTTTTTCAAAATCCAACGATTGAAGTGCTTCTTGCGGCCGGGTTAGGGGTTGGAAGTTTTCTTATTTTGATTTTATATTCGCGAATTAGAAACCCTGTTTTTCATCTAGTTCCAGCGCCAATGTGGGTGGTGGTTTTGGCTATTGGACTAACATATTATTATGAATTCGTTGCTGCCGTACCCTATCCCATGGGCAAAAACTTACTCATCTCTCTCCCAGAAAACTTATTGGGTAACCTCCCTTTTCCAGATTTTGGAATGCTTGGAAGTCTCGAATTCATTGGGATTGTAATTTCCCTTACTTTAATTTCCTGTATTGAATCCTTACTAAGCATCAAGGCTGTTGATAAGCTGGATCCTTTGAAAAGAAGATCCAACGTGAACAAAGACCTTAGAGCATTAGGAATAGCAACGACCATTAGTGGTTTTGTTGGAGGGTTGAATGTAGTTACCGTTATTGCCCGTAGTTCTGTAAATGTAAATAATGGGGGATCTAACCGGTCTGCCAATTTATTTCACGCCCTTTTTCTCTTACTTTTTATTGTACTTTTTCAAGATCAAATCCAACGTATTGCACTTCCCGCTTTGGCGGCTATATTGGTATATACAGGCTATCGTTTGGCGGCTCCTGAAAATCTAATTATGCTTTTTAGAATAGGGAAAGAACAAGGCGCTATTTATATCGTTACCTTAGGAATGACGCTTGCTTATGGGCTTATCACAGGTATTACTTTTGGTGTATTGGCAACTTTCATCATGCATGTATTAATCAATAAAAGCATCTTTTTTTTCACACGAAATTGGTTAAAACCCAATGTTTTGATGTTCCAAGAAGAAGACAGTGGCAACTATTTTGTCAGTGTAAAAAACTTCTGTAGTTTTTTGAATTTTTATAAGCTAAAAGCACTGCTCGATGAAATTCCAGAGCATGAACATGTTATTGTAGATTTCTCTCTTTGTGAGTTTGTAGATCATACCGTTATGGAAGGGCTTAGCGACTATAGAAGGAGTTTTTCAAGTAAAAATGGAGTCTTCGAAATCATCGGTTTAGATGTTCATTTCTCAGACACCCAACATCCTTTTGCAATTCGAAAAGTACTTCCAATGAAAGACTTTCTGAACCTCGGAAAACACCTGACTAAAAGACAAAAAACATTGGAAATACTTGCAAAAAAACTGAATTGGTCCTACCGTCCTGAACTCTCTTCAGAGGCAAATAACCTAGAACAATTCGAGTATTTTAAATCCAAGCAAATCAATTACCAGTACAACGTTTTACTCGACAAATCAGAACAATTCACCCTCTTTGACCTTTCGTATAGCGAAGGGGCTTTTATTGCGAAAGAGGACCTGAAGTCGTCTTTTTTAATGATTCAGCTGGAAGAGAAAGTTCCTCAATTTATTTTAGATAAAGAGCATTTATTAGCAAACCTATACGAGCCTCTCGGCTACCAAGATATCGACTTTGATGAAGCGCCTGATTTTTCAAGACGTTTTTTTCTTGGTGGAAAAAATAAAGGAGAAATACGAAAGTGGTTTACTCCAGAATTGATTTTCTTTTTTGAAAGTCATTCTTATTTCCATGTCGAAACAAATGAAAAAACTTTACTTATCAAGGGTCGAAATCGCCTTTCGAGTATTGATGAGATTAAAAAAATGCTGGCTTTTGGAAAAGAATTAACCCAAATTTTAAAAAAGCAATAACCTCATGAAAAAAACACTTACACTTCTACTTACTCTTGGCGTGCTGTTTGGTATTACAGCTCAGAAAACCTTAGGATCGGTTGAACGTCTTGATCCGGAAATAAACACCCTAATCGCTGCTGATGCTGTGATCGAAATTTTAGCAGATGGCTTTAGTTGGGCAGAAGGCCCTGTTTGGGTTCCTGAGTTAAACGCAGTTCTTTTTACCGATGTTCCTGAAAATAAAATGTATCGATGGGATAACGCCAATGGTCTTTCCGTTTATTTAGATCCAAGCGGTTATACGGGTATTGCTCCTAACGATAAAAAGAGTGGTGCTAACGGCTTAATTCTTGATTCTAAAGGTAATTTGTTGATCGCTCAACACGGCGACCGTAGGATTGCTCTGATCGAAAAACCGCTCACACAACCCGGTTCATTCAAAACTATAATTGCTGAATATGACGGAAAAAGATTCAGTAGTCCCAATGATTTAATTCTTGCCAAAAACGGCGATCTATATTTCACTGATCCTCCCTATGGGCTCAAAGGGGATGGTGATCCATTAAAAGAAATTGCTGAAAACGGTGTTTACCGTTTAGATACAAAAGGAGAAGTAACTCAGGTGTACAGTGGTTTAAATCGCCCAAACGGATTGGCTTTTTCTCCAGACGAATCTATTTTATATGTTGCCAATTCGGACCCAAAAAGAAACTTATGGCTCTCTTTTTCTCTTGAAAATGGTGTGTTGAAGAACGAAAAAACATTTTACGATGCAACAGGAAAACAAGGGAAAGGCTTGGCTGACGGGCTAAAAGTTCACAGCAAAGGCTATGTCTTTGCAACAGGCCCTGGTGGCGTTCTGATATTTACACCAAAAGGCAAGCACATAGGAACCATAAAAACAGAGGTTGCTTCGGCAAATTGTGCTTTTAACGCCGATGAGAGTGCCTTGTATATTACTTCAAACAACTACCTTACACGCATTCAACTGATAAACTAATTTTTATGAAATTACACCGCATTGAAACCGGTAACTTTATGCTTGACGGCGGCGCAATGTTTGGTGTGGTTCCAAAGGCTCTTTGGGAGCGAACCAATCCTTCGGACGCTAAGAATAGAATCAAAATGGCTGCTCGATCTTTGCTTATTGAAGACGGGAATCGGCTAATTTTGGTTGATACTGGAATGGGTAACAAACAGTCCGATAAGTTCTACGGTCACTACGCCCTTTGGGGAGATCATACCTTGGACAGGTCGCTTCAAAATGCGGGCTTTCATCGAGACGATATTACCGATGTTTTTTTAACGCACTTACATTTTGATCATTGTGGGGGAGCAATTCAATACAACGCCCATGGAACTCTTGAACCCGCTTTTAAAAATGCGCACTTTTGGTCGCATCAAAATCATTGGGACTGGGCTTTGAACCCCAATCCGAGAGAAAAAGCTTCTTTTCTTTCTGAAAATATTCTTCCCATTCACGAGAGTGGTCAGATAGAGTTGTTGACAGGAACAGAAAGACAGCTCGAAAAAACAGCTTTGGGGTTTGATATCCTTTTGATGGATGGTCATACCGAAAAACAAATGCTTCCTATGATTCAATATCAAGGGAAAACAATCGTTTTTGCCGCAGATTTAATCCCTACAATTGGGCATTTACCCATTCCCTATGTAATGGGTTACGACACAAGGCCTCTTTTAACACTAGAAGAAAAAGCTTCTTTTCTTGACCGTGCGGTTAAAGAAGACTTCCTCTTGTTTTTAGAACATGACGCAGAAAACGAACTCATTACACTTGAGCAAACCCCTAAAGGTGTTCGTTGTAAAGAAAGTTTTCTTTTTGATGATTATTTTCAATCCTAGTTTCATACATTTATTGCAATTATTTATATAAAAACACAACGATGAAACAAATTACTATTGCCCTAGTTTTTCTTTTTTCACTTAGCCTTTCTGCTCAGTATTGGCAGCAAAAAGTGGATTATACCATGACTGTTGAGCTCGACGCTGAAACAGCAGATTATACGGGAACTCAACAATTGGTTTACACCAATAATTCTCCCGAGACATTAACCAAAGTTTTCTATCATTTATACTTCAACGCCTTTCGTCCAGAGAGTGATATGGCTATCCGTCTAAAAAACGGGGGAGATAAAAACCGCCGTTTCAAGGTAAGTATCGATTCATTAACCGCATTTCAACAGGGCTATCTTAAGGTTTCTTCGTTGAAACAAGATGGTGCACCCGTTCAAATGGTAGAATCAGGTACAATTTTGGAAGTAACGTTAAATAAACCTCTTGTATCAGGAGCATCAACGGTATTGGATTTAGCGTTTAATGGACATGTCCCTGATATGATTCGTCGAGGTGGTAAAAACACAAAAGAGGGCGTTGCTTTTTCTATGGCACAATGGTACCCAAAACTTTCAGAATATGATGTAGACGGATGGAATACTGACCCCTATACTGGGCGTGAATTTCATGGCGTTTGGGGAGATTTTGATGTTAAAATAACTCTTGATAAAGACTTTACAGTAGGTGGAAGTGGTTACCTTCAAAACGCAGATAAAATTGGAAAAGGATATAGTGATCGTAAGAAAGCTAAATCCAAAAAAGGGAAAATTACTTGGCATTTTATTGCTCCCAACGTACACGATTTTACTTTTGCTGCTGACACCGATTATATTCATGATGTATATCCCGGACCTAATAATGTAGACCTGCATTTCTTTTATAAGAACAATCCCGACATCATTGAAAATTGGAAAAAATTACAGCCTTTAACGGCTGAATTAATGGTCTATTTCAACGAAAAAGTGGGGGAATACCCTTACAAACAATACTCCGTTATCCAAGGTGGAGACGGTGGAATGGAATATGCAATGTGTACGCTAATAACTGGAGAACGTAAGTTTGGCTCTTTAGTTGGAGTAACAGCTCACGAACTTGCACACTCTTGGTTTCAGCACATCCTTGCGACCAACGAAACAAAGCACGAATGGATGGATGAAGGGTTTACCACTTTTAT
>JABAZL010000030.1 GCA_018608425.1 Flavobacteriaceae bacterium | reverse complement strand
ACCTTATGAACGAACTCTCGAAAGTAAAACGTGTTATGGATCGGGTAGTACCCGAAGCCCCACACGAAGTGCTTTTGGTTTTAGATGGTTCAACTGGGCAAAATGCTTTTGAGCAAGCCAAGCAATTTTCACAGGCAACAGAAGTTACTTCATTGGCCGTTACCAAACTTGATGGTACTGCAAAGGGCGGTGTAGTCCTTGGTATTTCGGACGCTTTTCAAATTCCAGTTAAGTTTATCGGAGTAGGTGAAGGGATTGATGATCTTCAAATTTTTAATGTAGAGGCCTTTCTACATTCCTTTTTTAACTAAGATTTATGATTAAGAACACACTCAAAATCCTTCTAGGTATATTCGGACTTTTATTCATTGTTTATTTTTCAGGACCAAAAGTTGGCGATCCAAACCTCGATCAAAACTTACCAGATGTTCCACAAGACCTTGTGGAGTTAAATGCTTGGATCGATTCACATGAAGCAACAATAGCAGACCTCAAGCCAGGGAATCAATCTCGAATTGAATTTTACGATTCGATACCTCAAAAAACAAAATATGCAGTGATCTACTTTCATGGATTTTCTGCCAGTTCAGAAGAAGGGGCACCCTTTCACCAAAATATTGCGAAACATTTTAAAGCAAATTTATACCTCCCACGTTTGTTCGGTCATGGAATTGCAGGTGCAACACCTTTAGAGGATTTTACAACAGATGCTTACTTAGCTAGCGCCCTCGAAGCTCTAGCCGTTGCCAAAACGCTAGGCGAGCAAGTAATTGTGTTGGGGACTTCTAACGGGGGAACACTGAGCCTTATTTTAGGTAATGATCCTCAGGTTGTTTCTATTGGATTATTTTCTCCTAATATCAGAATCATTAACCCTTTAGCGGGGATAGCAACGCTTCCTTGGGGGCTGGAAATAGCAACTGCTGCAGCGGGTACCGAATATCATGTGATGCAGAATGTGATCTCTCCAAAAGAAGATTTTTGGACTACCCGATATCATATGCAAGCCATTACACATGTTCAAAAGTTACTTGAAGTTAGCATGATTCCAGAGACATTTGCTAAGATAAAAGTTCCTGTTTTTATGGGCTATTACTATAAAGATGAAGAAAACCAAGACGATGTTGTTTCTGTAGATGCTATGTTAGAAATGTTCAAACATCTAGGTACTCCAGATTCTCAAAAAGAAAAAATGGCTTTCCCAGAAACGGGAGATCATGTAATGACTTCTTATTTAACCAGTAAAGATGTTGAAAGTGTTACAAGAGAAACGATTCGCTTTTTCGAAACACACCTTCCAAATAATTAAAAAACCAATTGAGGATTACATCTCGATAGATTCAATTTTATGCGTACAAAAAGCACAACCAAGAATAAAATAAACGTAATCACCCTAGGGTGTTCAAAGAATATATACGATTCTGAAGTTCTGATGGGGCAACTCAAAGCAAACGATAAGGATGTGGTTCATGAAGAAGATGGGAATATTGTTGTCATCAATACCTGTGGTTTTATTGATAATGCTAAGGAAGAATCTGTCAATACAATTTTAGATAATATCCAACGTAAAGAAGCAGGTGAGATTGATAAAGTCTTTGTTACAGGTTGTTTAAGCGAACGCTACAAACCCGATTTACAAAAAGAGATTCCAAGTGTAGACCAGTATTTTGGGACCAGCGAATTACCTCAATTACTCAAAGCACTAGAAGCCGACTATAAGCATGAATTGTTGGGAGATCGTATGACAACTACGCCCAAAAACTTTGCATATTTTAAAATTTCCGAAGGTTGTGATCGTCCGTGTTCGTTCTGTGCGATTCCATTAATGCGTGGTTCACACCGATCAACACCGATAGAAGATTTAGTAAAGCAAGCAGAAACACTAGCACGAAATGGCGTGAAAGAATTGATCTTAATTGCTCAAGACCTTACCTATTACGGACTGGATATTTATAAGAAAAGAAACTTAGCTGAACTTTTACGAGCTCTAGCAAAGGTAGAAGGAATTGAATGGATCCGAATGCATTATGCTTTTCCAACTGGATTTCCGTTGGATGTTTTAGACGTAATGAAATCGGAACCTAAAGTTTGTAATTACCTGGATATTCCTTTGCAGCATATTTCAGATGATATTCTGAAATCCATGCGAAGAGGAACTACCAAAGCAAAAACGACTAAGTTGCTTCAAGAATTCAGAAAGCATGTTCCCGGAATTACAATCAGAACCAGTTTGATTGTTGGTTATCCAGGAGAAACTTTGGAGCATTTCGAAGAGCTAAAAGCTTGGGTAAAAGAAACGCGTTTTGAACGTTTAGGATGTTTTACTTACAGTCATGAAGAAAACACCCACGCACATCAATTGGTGGATGACGTTCCAGAAGAAGAAAAACAACGTCGTTCTTCCGAAATCATGGAACTTCAATCTCAGATTTCTTGGGAATTGAATCAAGAAAAACTGGGACAAACCCTCCGCTGTATTATTGATCGAAAAGAAGGGAATTTCTTTGTAGGTCGTTCAGAAATGGATTCCCCGGATGTTGATAATGAAGTTTTGGTTGATGCAACAAAGTACTACCTCAAACACGGTGAGTATGTTGATCTTACCATTGTTGAGGCTGCAGATTTTGATTTATACGCTGAGCCAGCTTAAGTTTTTCTAGTGAAAAACAGCGTTGATAACCCAAAGTTTTCCATTTTCCCAAAAGCCTCTATATAGGGGGTTGTCCACAATGTAGACCACACTTCCTCTTCCAAGGTTTTCCATCCCAAAAATGAGAGATTCGCTTTGTAGTTTGGTTGCTTTACTACCACTAAATCCTGCTAATGGCTTACTGTTCTTTGGAAGTTTTCCAACACTACCGCCATCTAAAAAGGAATAGGATACTTCACTGTTCTTTAAGCTGTAATAGTGTTTATCATATCCAAAGGCTAACGGATGCGTCGTATCAACATCTACTGCGTATATACTCCCGTAAATTGCTGAGCTAATATCATTTCGTTCTTCCTCAGCAAATGGAATGTTTTGTGCATTTGTGTTATCACTGTTTTCTTTTAGTTGCAGGGAAAGAGAATCATGCCCTTCCAACGCTCGAACTGCAGATCCCAAGGCAATAATCCGACCTCCTTTTCTGATCCACTTTAGTAATTCAGAATCTTTAGAAGCAAAATTTGAGTAGTAACCAGGAGGGAGGATGAGTACATCAAACTGATCAAGGGTTCGATCATTTAAACGATTCATACTAATTTGTGTAATAGGATATTGGAGTTGTTGCTCAAAAAAGTGCCATACTTCTCCATACCCTTGTGGGCTTGCATTATCGCTTTTGATCAAACCAACCCTTTTAGGAGCGATATACTCCATTTCGTTTGAGCCTAAATCGATACCAAGGTCAGAGAATCCAGATGCGAGGGGGCTTATCTTTTGATTCGTTTGTGATGCAATTCTTCTCAGAGTTGCATCAAAATCTGGTATGCTTTTATTTTCTCCTTTAAGTATAAAAAGACTTCCTTCAGCCCAACGTTTCCCTCCATTGTTAAGTGGTTTAAGATTGTATCGAACTCTTATTTTTTCTTTTAAAAGTGCAGCTAGAAACTTCCCATCTTTAAAACTACTCCAAGCTGCGGCATAAGCATAGGCTTTGCTTTCTGGAATTGAAACGGGCTCTACTTTTTGAAAAGGAACTGTATTCGCTATTTTTTGTTGACTTGCAATAGCTTTAAGTCCATAAGCATACGGCAGTGACCACGAAGTGATGTCGTAGGTAACGGAGTCAGATAGTTTTGTATTTGGTTCGAATAGAGCTTGAATTAAGCGACTTTTTTTTCCAGACCCATCGAGAACCAAGGCATTAGAACTTACTTTGACATTTGTATTCTTCTGCGTTGTATAATCCCATCCTTTGATACTTGTTTGTGCTTTTGGATGTGTGTAAGGTATGTGGTGGGTGTCTAAAAGTTTTCTAAGTCCTGCAATTTTGTTAGGCTCACCTTCCATAACATAGGTGGCGTACTTTGCCTTAGCGGGCGTGAAGTATTCTTTAAATTCCGCATTGAGTAATGCACTGTTTTTATGTGCGATTTCTACTGTAGAAAGTCCTGTTGTATAGTGATGCGCTATTCGATCTTTTAAGGTCAAATAATCCCCAATTTCATTTTTGATACTCAACCCTGCTCGTCCACTTCCACCTTGTTCGTATGTCATCCCGATTGCTCCATGAAACATTGGATAGGTGTCACCGTAACCAGGATATAATAAGTCAAATACTTCTTTAGTGAAATAAGACCACCCTTCTTGATCAAAATATTGTGCATGATTTTTACCAATGGTATGTTGAAAATCTTTTTGAAAATCAGTGACAATTTCGTGTAATGGTTCAGCTGCTGGAGCAAAGTAGTAGGGGCTGTCAACACCTTGTTCGTGAAAGTCAACATGAATCTGCGGATACCATTTATGGTATTCTTTCAGACGTTGTTGTGTTTCTTTTTGAGACACCCATGCCCAGTCACGATTCAAGTCGAAGTAGTAATGATTGTATCTTCCTCCTGGCCAATCTTCATAATGTTCATTAGCAATGGGCTTACCGTCAAAGGGAGAGCTTTTTACTTGGTTGTACCAATTGACATAGCGATCCCGACCATCTGGGTTTATACATGGATCCATTATTACCACAAGGTTTTCAAGCCATGCAGCCTTTTCAGTGACTAATGTGTAGAGGGTTTTCATGGCAGCTTCTGTACTTACCGCTTCATTTCCATGAACATTATAACTCAACCAAACAACACTCTTTGGAGCTAAAGAAGAAGCCGTTCCTTCTTTTAAACCTGATTGTATTAAATGATTTTCCTGAATTTCGTCGAGTTTAGATAAATTCTCAGCAGTTGAAATAGATGCTAATTGCAACGATCTTCCTTCATAGGTTGAACCGTATGAAGATAGATTGACTTGGTCGGATGCTGCTGCAACTGCATTGAAATATGCTACAACTTGATGATGTCTAGTAAACTGTGTTCCTAGTTCATAGCCTAAAAATTCGCTGGGCGTAGGTATGTCTTGAGCAAATACATTAGTAAAAGAGCAGCAAAGAATGAAGCTCAGGAAGATGTTTTTCATGGTGTGGTCATTAAGTTGATGGTAAAGATAAAATTTATCCGATATTTTTATATTTCTTTGATAAGGAATATCTTTACCTATACGAAAGTCACTTATGCAATCTCAACAAATTTCTTATCGAGACACCGGTTTTGTTTCAAAAATGATCTGTGATCTTTTTGAAGGTAAAGAGGCGTTGAGTGCTTTTTATGGCAATACCCCAAACGTAGATAATTTTAAAGTACAGTTATTAGATAAGCAAGAAAATTTCACTCAAAACCAACGTGAAGTTTTAGTTTCATCGCTTGTGAGTCAATATGGATCACTTTTGCAAAAAGGAAGTTCAGTAGATGCGAATATTCAACGTCTTGCTTTGCCCAATACTTTTACGATTACAACTGGGCATCAACTCAATTTGATGACAGGACCTTTGTATTTTTTATATAAAATAATCAGCACTCTTAATCTGTGTAAAACACTGAAAAAGTCGCATCCTGAATTTGATTTTGTACCCGTCTATTGGATGGCAACAGAAGACCACGATTTTGATGAGATTTCATTTTTTAACTTCAATCGAAAAAACTTCAAATGGGATCGTGAGAAAGCTGGAGCGGTTGGACGCTTTTCTATAGATGGATTGGAACCCCTGTTTGCTTTGTTCGATAAGGAATTGGGTTCGTCGTCTTCTGCACAAGAAATTAAAAATTTAATAAAGAAGAGTTATCTGTCTTCCTTCTCACTTACAGAAGCCACTCGTAAACTAGTACATGAACTATTTCATTCTGAAGGTTTGGTTATTCTCGATGGAGATGATCGTCCTTTGAAGCAGGTTTTTATTCCTAAGATGAAAGAAGAATTACTTTCGAGTAGCTGCCAAATTGAAGTGGAAAAAACAATCAGTAGACTTCAGTCGGATTATGATTCCGAATATGTACCTCAGGTCAATCCGAGGGAAATCAATCTATTTTATCTTACAGATACAAATCGCTTGCGTTTGGTACGAACACCAAATGGATTTGCAGATGCAGATAACACCCTGTCTTGGACAAAAGCTGAATTGCTTCATGAACTCCAAGAAACTCCAGATCGCTTTTCTCCTAATGTGTTGATGCGTCCTTTATACCAAGAAACAATTTTACCCAACCTCTGCTATATCGGAGGTGGAGGAGAGTTGGCTTATTGGTTAGAATTGAAAGCTTATTTTGAATCTCAAAAGACACCTTTTCCAATATTGTTGCACCGAAATGCTGCCGTGCTTGTGCCTCGAAAAATAGCAGATAAAATCGAACGTTTGCAACTAACTCCTGCAGATGTTTTTTTAAAGCGTTCTTCTTTAATTAATAAAAAAGTACGTCAAATCAGTAATATCGATCTCGATCTTCAGCCCTTTAAAAAAGTGCTCGAAGAACAATTTGTTCATCTTGAAAGTTTGATCTTAGAAACAGACGCTTCCTTTGAGGGAGCTGTTAAAGCACAGCAAGTAAAACAGTTCAAAGGAATTGATAACCTAGAACAACGTTTGTTGAAAGCTCAGAAACGCAAACTAGCCGATCAGGTAAAGCGTCTCACCCTGTTGCATGACGCTCTTTTTCCGAATGAATCACTTCAAGAACGAACAGTCAATTTTTCTGAGTTTTACTTAGCATATGGAAGCGAAATCCTTTCCCTTTTATCGAAACAACTTGATCCACTTTCCTTGAAATTTGATTGGATTGTTTTAGACTAATTCTTTTTGCTAAAATTTCGTTGGAGTTTTTTCT
>JABAZL010000065.1 GCA_018608425.1 Flavobacteriaceae bacterium | reverse complement strand
ATGTATGTTTCATTTAAAAAGCTCCAATAGTTGCATCCATCCAACTCAAACGATCCTCGAGATAGCGCTTTAAGTCACTAACTACGCTAGGATAATCTACTGGAATACCGTCCCATTTAGTATAATTCCTATCAATTGCTCCATTGGATATTAAAAACTCAGATGTTATATTAACTAATCCAAGGACAATTGCATTACTTAAAGTATTTACACGAAGTTCATTCCATCGATTTTGTAATGCGGATTGAAACACTGGGTCTTGTAATAAGCGAGGCCACCAAAAAGGAACCATCCAAGCATCTCTAGAAACATATTGATTATAATTAGCAATCCAATCGGTTGTAGGCACTCGATCTTGTCTATTATATCCAATATTCAAATCCCAAACTGGCCCCATACGCAACGGCTTCGATTTTTCTTTATGCATATAGGTACTCAGGCGGTAGGCGTCGATATTCCCTGTTAATTCGTTCAGTATAAAATAATCTACAAAACTATTGAGGTCTATAAAGTCAATGTATGTTCTTTCTGAACTTGAAAAATCATCAGCCAATAGTGCTGTTTCGAAGTCATTTATATATTTCTGAATGTAATTTTTTTGTTCGGTCGTTATATCATCATTCTTAGGATGCTCATAAAGAAAATACGTTTCTAAGTATTGCTCTGAATGATTGGGAGGTCCAAAGGGTTCATTGGTGAGGATATTCCCGAAAATATCATATTGAGATCTAAAACTAAGCGCCTCGGAGTATCGTGCATCATCATCCCAATTGTTTTCATAATATGCCAAAGGTTCGTTTGGAGCAACATCGCCTCCAGCAGTTTTATCAATCTTAAGAATATATCCACCCGTTAAATCTTCTCCTTCGTTCTCAGTAGCTTTTAATTTATTGACATCTATACGATTGGAATCACGTTTCAGTTTTTCCATAAAGACATATACCCCTTTATAGAAACTATTAATTTCCAATTCCATATATCGACTTCGACTGGCGTAATTATCCATGGACCGATAAAGTTGATACCCCAAATAATGATGCATTAAACTCGGATCGAAAATGGTATTGTTTGAAGCACGAAATACATGCCCCATAAAAATCCAATCTTCTTCTTCAGGGAAACCCAATACTTCTGCATCGTATCCTTCGTTCAACTCATCCCAAAGCTCAATTCCATATGATTTTTTATCAGACAAACGGTACGACGTAGAGCCTCGATATTCGATTCCAATAGTTGAAGAGAATACTAACGATTCTTCAACATAAACATGCATTAGCCCTGGAATTTTAGGCTCATTCTGGATCACATTTTGTGTTGTTACCTGAATGTAAGGGATAACACTTGAACCAACAGTAACGTCAAAAAGAGAATCATCAACCACCGTTTTGATATTTTGGTCAGATTTTGAACAGGCTTGAAATAATAACAGAACAGATGAAAGTAAAAGGAATAGATTTTTCAAATCAATAAATTTAAATTGAACAGTAAACATTTATGTCATATTTATTTATTTCAAAAGTAGTCGTAAAATACGACAAAACACTAAAAAACCACATAGTACGATTACTATTTCAACAATTGTAGCAAGTCAAAATGCATTTAAGTAATTAATATTTTAAATAAAGAAACTACCAAATAATGAATGCGTATTTTTGTGCACTGAAAAAAGAATCCAATTCCTATGAATTTACTCTCCATTGAAGGCATTTCGAAATCGTATGGTGAAAAAGTTATTTTTAAACCCCTATCATTTGGAATAAATAAAGGCCAAAAGATTGCACTAATCGCTAAAAACGGAAGTGGGAAGACCTCTATTCTTAACATCATTGCTGGTGAAGATGCACCCGATGAGGGTAATGTTGTATACCGAAAAGGAACTCGGGTTGCCTATTTGGCTCAAGAACCGAAACTAGATGCTAAACTAACGATAGAAGAAAGTATTTTACAAGCCGACAACCCTACCCTCAAAATCATTGCAAACTATGAACGTGCTTTAGAAAATCCTGATGATCAAGATGCCTATCAAAAAGCATTTGAGGCTATGGATCAAAATCAGGCTTGGGACTTTGAAAACCAGTACAAGCAGATTTTATTTAAACTTAAATTAAGTGACTTAAGCGCAGTAGTTGGAAGCCTTTCTGGAGGTCAAAAAAAGAGAATTGCACTTTGCAATGCGCTTCTTATGCAACCCGAACTAATCATCTTAGATGAGCCTACCAACCATTTGGATCTTGAAATGATCGAATGGTTAGAAGAATATTTTGCTAAGGAAAAAGTTACCCTTTTGATGGTAACCCACGATCGATATTTCTTGGAACGAGTATGCAACGAAATCATTGAATTAGATGAAGGCGACCTGTACACCTACAAAGGGAATTACTCCTATTATCTAGAAAAGAGAGAAGCACGCTTAGCGCAAGAAACAGTAGAAGCACATAAAACCAAGCTACACTTCAAAAAAGAGCTGGATTGGATGCGTCGTCAACCCAAGGCAAGAACGACTAAGTCAAAATCTAGAATAGAGGATTTCAAGGTAATAAAAGAAAAAGCTGGTCAACGACGTAACGAACATCAAGTTCAATTGGAGATCAACATGGAGCGCTTGGGTAGTAAAATGATCGAAATGCACAAGGTGCAAAAAGCATTTGGAGACAAAGTGATTTTAGATCAATTTGATTATATGTTTCAGCGTAATGATCGTATTGGTATTATAGGTAAAAATGGAACTGGAAAATCTACCTTTCTCAATCTATTGACATCAAACGATACGCCCGATGCAGGTAAAATTGTTTGGGGAGAAACACTGAAATTTGGGTATTATACCCAAAAAGGAATCAATGTCAAAGAGGGACAAAAAGTAATAGATGTAATTCGCGAGTATGGCGATTTTATTCCCCTTAAAAAGGGTCGAAAGATTTCAGCACAACAACTACTCGAGCGGTTTTTATTCGATCGGAAAAAACAATATGACTTTGTCGAAAAACTAAGTGGAGGAGAACGCAAGCGTTTGTATCTCTGTACGGTTTTAATACAAAATCCAAACTTCCTGATTCTCGATGAGCCCACTAATGACTTGGATATTATAACCTTGAATGTTCTAGAAAATTTCTTACTCGATTTCCCAGGTTGCTTATTAGTTGTATCGCATGATCGATATTTTATGGATAAAATCGTAGATCATCTATTTGTTTTCCAAGGCGAAGGAGTAATTGAAGATTTCCCAGGAAACTATTCCGATTATCGCGTATACGAAGATTCTCAAGTCGTCGAAAAAAAGGCAACTGCTGCACCTGAAAAGAAAGCAAAAAAAGAATGGAAAGAAAGCCCTAAGAAAGCGGCTCTAACATTTGAGCAGCAAAAAGAATTCAAAAAACTAGAACGAGAAATTGAAAAAATTGAAGCGAATAAAGAAGAAATTCAAAATCGTTTTTCAACTGAATCACTCAATCCACAAGATATTGAAGAACTCTCTATAACACTAGGTAAACTAGGGCAAGAATTAGAAGATAAAACCGAACGTTGGTTTGAGCTTTCGGCTTTAAGAGAATAAAGCGAGTAATATTTCTAAGTGATTATATATTTAATCAACTGCTTTTTTTTAGATTTACTAAAATCTAAATCATGAAGTTACGTATATTAATCTTTGCACTACTTTGCTCTTTTGGAATTCAAGCCCAAAAAAAAAGTAGTAAAAGCAAAACTCCGAAGAGTATAGATTCTTTAACTCAAAAAATGACCCAACACAAAGGGTTAATTACAACCTACTTAGATGAGGAAAATAAATTATACTTTGAGATTGACAGTTCGCTTTTAGATAAAGACCTGTTGGTCGTAACTCGAATTGCACAATTACCCGCCAATTATTCTCCCTATACCAATGCGGGTTCAAAAACAGCGCAACAAGTCATTCGTTTTACTAAAAAAGGAAAGAAAATTATTTGGAAACAAATTTCTTACAGCAACGTAGCTTCGCCAGAAGACCCAATTAGTCTTAGTGTTGCTGAGAATAACTTTCAACCCATCATAGCTGCCTTTGCCATAAAGAACAAAGAAGAAAATCGATTTTTAATTGACGTGAGTGATCACTATATGAATGATTCTCCCGGGTTCAATATTATTCGGAAAAGTCAAAAAGAAAATTACAAAATCGGTAGCGCAGATAAAAAAAGAAGCCTAATTGATAGTGCCAAAAGTTTTCCGAAAAACACAGAAATTCTCCATACACTAACCTTTAGTGCATCCAAGGCACCACGCGCAAATCCGAGTAAAACCTTTAGTTTTCAAATCAACCATTCGTTCATAGCATTACCTGAAGATCAAATGAAGATTCGGTACAGCGATCGAAGAGTAGGATGGTTTTCACTTAAAAAAGTAGATTATAGTTCCCAGGCATTAAAGTCAGATGAAATAGAATTAATTCGAAGATGGCGATTAGAACCAAAAGATACGGAAGCCTATCTGCGAGGAGAATTGGTAGAACCGATAAAACCTATTGTTTATTATTTAGACCCTGCAACGCCAACAAAGTGGCGTCCGTATTTCATACAAGGAATTGAAGACTGGAATACTGCCTTTGAAAAGGCAGGTTTTAAAAATGCTATACAAGCCAAAGAGCCTCCATCTGCAGAAGAAGACCCTGACTTTAGTCCAGAAGACATTCGATATTCTACCGTTCGTTATGTAGCATCGACCACACGAAATGCAGTAGGCCCTAGTGTTTCTGATCCGAGAACTGGCGAAATTATTGAGAGTGACATTATCTGGTACCACAACCACCTCCGCTCCTACCGCAATCGATATTTACTTGAAACTGCAGCCGCAAATCCAAAGGCTAGAACCCTCGATACGCCCGAAAAGGAAATTGGAGAAATGATGCGTCGGGTGATTTCACATGAAATTGGTCATGCCCTGGGTTTACCGCATAATATGAAAGCCAGTGCAGCTTACCCAGTCGATTCTTTACGTTCGGGTGCGTTTACTCAGAAAATGGGTATTGCTACTACAATCATGGATTATGCACGGTACAATTATATAGCTCAACCCGGAGATAAAAACATTCGTTTTGTACGTCAACTTGGGCCTTATGATGATTATGCAATAGAATGGGGTTATCGTCATTTTGGATCGAAAAGTCTAGAAGAAGAAACCAATACCTTAAAAGCATTTGTAGATGCAAAGTCTTTAGATCCAATGTTTATGTTTGGAGGCAGAGGAAATGATCCAAATGCTCAGACAGAAAATATAGGAGATGATCCTATAAAAGCTAGTGGTTACGGATTAAAAAACCTTAAAATAGTAGCCAAGAATCTCCCACAATGGACCTTGATCGAAGGAGATAATTATGATGATTTAGAAGAACTTTATGGCGAAATGGTTAGTGTATACCGCAGGTATGTATATCATGTTCACAGTATCGTTGGAGGCGTAAATGAAACCTTGCACAATACCAATCAAAAAGGAATTACTACCTACGTCAATACGCCAAAAGCAACTCAAATAGCGGCGCTAAGCTTTTTGAATCGCGAATTATGGAACACACCGAATTGGTTGATGGATTCCCAAATGTTATCTAACATCAAAAGCGAAGGGAGTTTAAAAACCATTCAAAACTTACAACGTTCTGCTCTCAATAGGTTTCTTTCAGAAAAAAAATTAAACAAAATACTGTCAACAAGTCAAACACTTGTTGGGGATGGCTTGACTGTTGATGAACTTCTGCAAACGCTGTTCAGTCATATCTTTGAATCCCGAGTCCAACCCGACTCCTTCGAACGTGCGCTTCAACTTCATTTCATAAGTCAAGTGAAGAGTTTAATGGACGAAGAAAAACTTCATCCAGAAATAAAAGCATTATTGAATATGCTACAGTCCGATATTCACAAATGGTCGAAGAAGAAAAAAGGAGCCTCAAACAGAACCCTAAAAACTCATTTTCAGTATTGCTTTGAGCAAAGTTCTAGCAAATAACACATAATAACTTTTACCATAAAAAAAGTAATTTCCCAATAGGATACCCTTGGGCTATTTTTTATATTTGATCAAAATTTAAACTATGTCTATATCTGATATTTATTCTTCAGGTTTCAAAAACAGAAACCGCGATCATTTTGCTGCTATCGTTCGTGTAGCGCTATCTGACGGAATCATAACCGATGAAGAACAAGCTTTCTTAAATCGTACAGCAATCAACCTTGAAGTAGAAGAAGAAGAGTATCAGAACATTCTTAAAAACGCTGATCAGTATAAAATCAATCCACCTACAAATACACAAAATAGACTTGAACGCTTATACGATCTTACCCGAATGGTATATGCAGACAACATTGCTGATGAAGGAGAAAAAAGCCTTTTGAGACGTTTGGTAACTGGACTTGGTTTCAGTACAGATGCTGAAGCAATTGTAAATAAAGCTATTGAGCTCGTAGTTGCTGGAAAAGACGAAGATGAGTTTATCGCTGCTTTTAAATAAAAAACGCTTTTACTCTATTTTTGTGATGTAAAATCGGTGAAGGTGTAATCAACCTCCTCGTCTGCTATCAATAAACTAAAATCGAAGTAAAATCTTGATGGGAAACCATAAACAGCATCATACTCCACAGAAAACATTTCCGGTTCTCTTGCTAAACTTTTTCGAATATAATCAAAGCGTGCAGCTACTGTTAAAATCGATTGCTGTAAATCGGCGTCGTAGGCTACTCCTGCTACCGAAACTATAACCCCGTCCCGAACAACTACTTCTTTGGGGGCTCTGTATTCTTCGGAGCAAAAACAGCTAATACTTTGAGTAAATGTATACGAATCAATGTCATTAGAATCCCAAAGCTGCTGTTGCTTATCTAAGTTGCTGAGATCAGTTTCTACCACAACATCTTTGCTGTCACAAGAAATAAAACCAATAAACAGCAGGCTAAAAATCAAAAGTCTAGTTTTCATTTTATCGTTATTTTTTATTTTTAGTTCGTAAACTTTCAACGACTACGGAGAAAAGAATAATTATTCCGCCATAATAAACATTGGTTGCTGGAACTTCATTCAACAACAGATACGCTAAAATGA
>JABAZL010000180.1 GCA_018608425.1 Flavobacteriaceae bacterium | reverse complement strand
ATACAACCAATTAGGTATGGCTGAATATGAGGCAATTGAAGCTTTTAAACAATATTTCTTCTAGTAAATCAATTTACTTTTTCCAAGGAATATTTGGAGAATGGTAGTACTTTATGGACATGGAGTCTAATAAAACTCCATGTTCAATAAGTCTTTTTTGGTAAGTATCCCATTCCCGTTGCTCGGTCTTCGACCATCCAATTTCTGCATACCCTAAAAGGCGTGGGAAAGCTAAATAAGATAATTCTTCAAAGTTCGATATGGTTTCACTCCAAAGTGGAGCTTCAACACCTATAATATTTTCACCAGTTATGCCTTCAACAAGTTCATCTGGATTCCAATCGTACCCCCTTTTTATACTGATATAAGAAGCCCAGTGTAAACCGTAAGTTGATAAACTATCGTATTGCATATCCAAATAAGCATACTTCGCAGGCGACATTAACACCTTTGCGCCCTTCTTCAAAGCGCCAGTGGCGTTATCGGCATCTGCCCAGTATTGAGCGACTGTATTGGGTTTAATATTCGATGATTGTATTTCATCCCATCCCATCACATTCTTACCGTATTTCTCCACGATATCTTGTGTTTTATTAATAAAAACGATGTAGTCTTCTTCATTAGTCGAAAGCGATTCATCTCCACCGATATGAAAGTATTCTCCTGGTGTAATTGCAGAAATTTCTCGGATAACGTCATCTAAAAACTGGAAAGTAATTTCGTTATCGACACATAAAGTACTGAAACCAACTTCAATTCCAGTATAGAGTTCTGCGGTTTTTCCATTACAATTTAATTCGGGATAAGAAGCTAAAGCAGCGTTTGTATGACCCGGAATATCAATTTCTGGAACTACTGTAATGAATCGATCTTGTGCATAAGCTACCAGATCCTTATACTCTTCTTGGGTATAAAATCCACCTGTCATCCCTCCTACTTCTGATCTTCCTCCGTATTCCGTAAGATTGGGCCAAGATTTTATTTCAATTCTCCATCCCTGATCATCGGACAGATGCAAATGCAAATGATTGATTTTGTAAAGAGCTAATAAATCGATGTATTGCTTTACTTCTTCTACTGTGAAAAAATGACGCGAGACATCCAACATCGCTCCGCGGTAGGAATACTTTGGGGCATCCCGAATAACGCCTGTTGGCAAAAAGTTAAGATTAGAAGATAATTTCTGAAAACGTAGTAATTGATCAACACTTGTTAATGCTCGATAAAAACCACTTGCAGCTGAAGCACGAATTACAATAGCTTTCTTGTCAATGTTAATCTCATACGCTTCTTCTTGATCAAAATCGCTTTTTATTAATTCAATCTTAGAATGCAAAAAAGGAATCCCTTCGTTCAACAACAATGAATTGTTCGTTTGTGCTTCCCAGTTTGACTTCAGCTTGATTGCTGTACGTTTCAAGTCTTCATCTTGTTCATCGAAATACAAAACCGTATTGTCTTTTATAAAAAAAGCACTTCCAGTCTCTTCCATAACATTGGCAATAGGAATTAGTGGAAACTGCTCTAGGTGAGTTTCAATTTGTTGCTCACAGTGCGTAAAAAATATAACGCTTAAAAGGCATAATAAGAATGAAAATTGTTTCATGATTTGGGCGTTAGGTTTAATAAGATGCAGCAATTGCTTTATCCAAAAGATTTTTAGTTTTTATAATTCCTTCTTCTTCTGAATCCATAGTACCCTCAAATTCAATTCCTACATATCCAGAATATTGATTTTTTTTGGCAATTTCAATCATTCTAAAGAAATCAGATTGAGTTTCATTGCCTTGCTCATCAAATGCGTGAGACTTAGCGCTCAATGCTTTTGCAAAAGGCATAAGTTCTGACATTCCTTGGTATCGGTCGTAAGCAGAGATACATTCTTGTTCTTTTCGTTCGATGCAGAAATTTCCGAAATCTGGAAGTGTTCCAATATTTTCGCGGGATACATTTTGCATTACATTAGACAACCAATTTCCGTCAGAAGAAAAACCACCGTGATTTTCAACTAAAACACTAACGTCATAAGATTTTGCAAATTCTGCCAAACGATTTAAAGAATCGATACCTGCCTTTTGAGCATCTAATCTATCTTCTCCTCCACTTAGATTCACTCGGATTGAATGACATCCTAAAACTTGTGCAGCTTCAACCCATTTGTAATGGTTTTCAATATTGACAAGTCTTTTCTTAACATTTTTTTCAGCCAGACCCCCTTCTCCATCAATCATTATGAGTATGTTCTTTTGCTGATGGTCTTCTGCACGGCTATTCATTTCTTTTAAATAAGAAACATCGGTTGCTTTGTCTTTGAAAAAAGCATTTACATACTCCAATCCAACACATCCAAAACCTTGTGACATTCTTGCAAAATCTAAATGATCCATATCACCTGCAAAAAGTTTGCGGTGTAAAGACCATTGAGCAAGGGAAATTTCTAATGATTGAGTAGCGGATTGAGCAGATGTAAATGATCCAAACGCTGGGTTTACAAAAGCAAGGCCAGCACCTGCTGTTAATGATCTCGTTATAAATTTCCTTCTGTCCATAATATTTTATTTATTGATTTTAAAAGATACTAATTTTTCATTATTCTGAGAAATTAATATCAATTCTTCATTTGAAACATTAATGTTCACCATGTGCTTTGCAGAGTAAGGCACTGTAAGCCCTGTACTCCTGCTGTCATCGGCAGTTGTGCTAAACGTAGAGTCAATTGATAGCACCAACCCTTCAAAACCGTTTTTTGGGCCTGTAAAGACTTCGTATGCATTATCGTTCCCAACCAATACTATTTTTTTAAGCTGTTCTTTGCCTACTTCAACTACCATAGCGTCGAATACGGGTGAGAATTGTGCTTCAACAGTTAATTCGTGTTGAACAAATGAGTTGCCTTTGTTTTCGAAAACTGAAGAACTATAGGTATGAATTTCCAGTGTCTCCGCCTTTTGATGTTCTTCATCTGTTAGAATATCGTCAATAGTAGCATTGGCGTATAATGTATAGTTTTTAAATGCTTTCTTTTTATACTGCATTTGATTAAGAAAATTATTGCGCAAATGAATTGGAGCATATACACCATCTTTCTGAGCAAAAACAAGGGGTTCATTTTTTCCATTTCCCGTAAAATCTGCGTACTTCATAAGGAGCGGCAGTTCTTTAGTTACTTTATAAGGATTGTTCCAACCTTGGTTTCCGACAATTAGGTCTAGGTCACCATCGTCATCTAAATCAGAAATTGTAATGGAATTCCAAGCTCCGTTTATTCTTGAAGGAAAATACGAATCATCGTGTACAAAGCTTTTTTCCTTGCGGATCAACACTTCGATTCCCATCCATTCTCCTGTTATAATTATATCCGACATTCCGTCGCCATTAACATCCATCAGTTCAGCATCGGTAAGCATACCTAAGTATCCGTCATCTGGTAAATAGTCTTTAGTTTTATCTTGATATACCCCAGCTTCATTGATCAACAAAACTGTTTGTGGAGTTTCTGGATAGTTAAAAGGACGCACACGTGCGGTTACTAAAAGGTCTAAATCACTATCTCCATCTACATCAAAAGGAATTATTCTAGAAGTAACTTCGTTGTAATTTGGTAAAACACCTTCTGCTATGGTAAAGTTTCCTGCTCCATCATTCAAAGCGATTTCGTCTTGAAGCAATTCTGGCTTATTTAACCCATTATGCCCGTATCCGACATAGAGGTCTAAATCTCCGTCTGAATCAACATCATAAAGAGCCAAAGCAACAACTTCTTTCTTTGTGTTTATACAAGTAAGTTCAGTTTTCAGAAATCCTGAGCCTTCTTGAGTCATCAGTACTGTCGGTTGATCTTTTGCCCCGCCAATAATAACATCTTCATTGCCGTTTCCATTAATATCGCCTGCAACTAAAGCTGGGCCTTCATTACTGTAAATCCGTTGTTGCAATTCATGCGAAAAGAAATCGTAACTCTTATTCTCTTGGTGTGTATAGTCGAGACCCATTATGTCCGAAACTTCAGTGAATAGTTTGGGTGTTTTTTTAGTGTCCGATTGATTTACTTTGGTACTAGCATCATAGGCTACAGTTAGTAGTTGATTGATAGCAGGATTTAAAATAGTACTCGATTCTTTGCTATTCCAAGAAATTTGAAGCGAATCGATTGCTGTACGCATACCTAATCCGAAGTGAAGCGTTGTCCCTGTGCTGGACAAATAGCCTCTGTACGGGTTTACTTTGGCAGTCTGAAATTCAGAGCCGTAAAAGATTTTAACTTTTGCATGTAATGCTTGGCTATTGAATTTGGAGCCTTCTAGTTTTACATTTAAATAGTTATTTTCAGAGAGTTTGTTCTCGAAAATAAAAGCGGTATCGTTAAGATTATTCACAACAATATCCAAATCTCCGTCCTGATCCAAATCGGCAAGGGCTTGACCGTAGGAATAGGAATCATAATTCATTTCCCAAGATTGTGTTTGGTCAATAAATTGATTGCTTTGTGAATTTAAAAACATCACATTGGGGAGTTTAACTCTTGGAATCATATCCAAAAAATCTTGATTAGTAGCCATGATACTCTCGTAACTACCTCGGTAATTTATAAAGTCTAAATCCGTTAAATCTCTTGGGAAACCATTGGTTATGTATAAATCCTTATAGCCATCGTCATCGAAATCGGCTAATAATGGAGACCAGCTCCAGTCCGTATTGTAAACGTTTGCCAGTTGGCTTATTTCATTAAAATTGTTGTCCGTATTCACATACAAGCAATTCCGCATATACTGCGGCTTTTCTTTGTAAAGGTCCAACAGATCATAAAACTGAAAATTTGTTTTTGGAAACATTTGCTTGATTCGGCTTGCACTTTGCGGAAGCATATCCAAGGTAATGACATCATCTTGCCCATCGTTATTGAAATCAGCTACATCGACTCCCATAGAGCTGAAACTCTGATGTTTGAAGTAAGATCCAATATCGTCCTTAAAAGTTCCATCTTTTTGGTTGATAAACGCCGTGCTACTCGTTACAAAATCATTGGAAACGAAAATATCATCCCAGCCATCTTGATTGATATCAAAGACATTAGCCGAAAGCGAAAAAGCATCGTTCAGCAGTCCACTTTCCTGGGTTACATCCTTAAAATGTTGACCATCAACATTCTTAAATAAACGATTAAGATTAGGTGCATTCTTGTCTTCTTGAAAACTTCTCTTAGTCAACGCATCACCACGATTTGTGAAATGATTGTTGATTAAAAACATATCCAATAAACCGTCTTTATCATAATCAAAAAAGTAACTGTTGATTGAAAAACCATCATGTGCTAAGCCATAAGACTCAGCCATATCAGTAAACTCCGGAATACCCTCTGCGTTTAAGCCTTGATTTACCAGTAATATATTTTTACGCTTCTCGGGATCTACTTTACCAGAAACTGCAATATGCATATCCAGCCAGCCATCGTTGTTGATATCAATTACCGATACACCCATAGACCATGAACCAGAACAGGATACGTTCGCTTTTTTGGTGACATCTTCGAACACGAGATTTCCTTTATTCAGGTAAAGTGCATTGTCAACTACATTTCCTGTAAAATAAATATCATCTAAGCCATCCTTATTAAAATCAGCCAAAGCAACTCCTCCACCGTTGTAGATATACTCATAAATTAAAATATTTAACGAATCAGATTCGGTAACTATATTATTGAATTCTACTTTAGAATGGGAGGCAGCAACAAGCTGCATTTTCTCACTCTTTCCGCAACATACGCATAGGATTAAGAGTGCTAAGATGTATATATTTTTTTGCATAATCAAAGGTATAAAAAAAACCAAAGCCCTATTAAAATAATAGGGCTTTGGCTAAATACTAAAAGTAAATAGTTTGAATGGAATTCTATGATTAGAATCCTGGATTCTGTGTAATTACTCCTCCACTACCATCTATAGCACTCAATGGAATTGGGAATAAAGTATGTTTAGATTGGAACGTTTGACCTTTAGCAAAAGGAATAATAGTTTCACCTTCTACTGAAATGTAGTCAGCCATAACAGCCTCAGCTACACCCCATCTTCTTAAATCAAAAGAACGGTGTCCTTCCATTGCTAATTCTAAACGTCTTTCGAAACGTACAGCTTTACGAGCAGTTGCTTGATCAGTCCAAGCCGCAGTGTACAATGCAATATCATAATTTGCAGCATCATTTCCAGCAGCATCTTTAACTGTAGCCATATTCTGTGCACGTTCACGAACTTGGTTTACAAGAGCTTGTCCAGCGGTAAGATTACCACTTTCAACATTAGCTTCTGCAGCCATTAACAATACATCAGCATAACGCATAATGTGGTAGTTAAGACCTGAGAGATTTTGACCCCAACCTCCAACACCAGCGTTGGCAGCATCACCATTGGTGAAAACGTTTTTCTTAGCTAAGTAAGGTCCAGATATATCATCGAATGAAGCACGAACCCATCCTTTTCCACCCATGGCACCATATCCGTTGTAATCAATTCCACGTCTTCCAACAGTGAAATCAAGACGAGGATCTAATGTTCCAGCGTAAGGAGTGAAAGCTTCATCTTCATTGATACCAAAATCATTTTTAACGTGTGTATCTTGGAACGTATCTAATTGTGGTAATCCACCATCAGTTTTGTAAGCATCTACTAAGTCTTGTGTTGGTTGGTAGAAACCACAACACCATCCACCTACTCCAATAGTATAGTTTAGTGCTCCTGTAGCGTTTCCTTGCTTAGACTGTGCATCATCTGCAGAGTACTGAATGGCAAAAATTGCTTCTACTCCATTTTCAGTTGCAGACATAAAATTGTCTAACTGGTTAGGATGAAGACCATAAGGCCCAGACATAGCAATATTCAATTCAGTAAGTGCTGAAGCCCAATCCTGTTGATACAAATGAGCTTTTCCTAAAAAGGCAGCAGCTGCAAAAGAAAGAGGACGACCCTTTTGAGTGTAATCACCTGTATAAGCTGCAGGCAGGTTAGCTTTAGCATAAGTAAAATCAGCTTCAATTGCAGCCCATAAGTCAGCTTCTGAAGCATTTGGCTGATT
>JABAZL010000164.1:3436-7138 GCA_018608425.1 Flavobacteriaceae bacterium | reverse complement strand
CATAGAAAAAGGGCTAGATATTCTATATCCCATTCGGTTTTGACTGTTAATCAAAAAATCATTCTGATAAATTTGCTGTTGTACAGTCTTGGATAATACATTGAACTCAGGGCCTTTTTCAACTTCTAAATCTTTACTCAAAAGGTAAGAATCATCCCATCGTATTCGAGCATTACTTTTATCAAAGGCTTTATCTGATTTAATCCAAAAGATATGATTCCCTTTTTTTAACACCGCATCTTGTGTCAGTGGCTTGTAAAAAGAAGTGCTTCCCAGCAGCACTGGGCTTATGATGGCCTGATTAATCTTAATATACGTCCGTAACCCTTTTGTAGCTCGTCGAAGTTTCAACACATCACCAGACAAAATCGCAATCGTAGTGTTGTTTTGTATGGGGTTTTCATTTACCCAAGCTTGCATATGAGCACCTGTTAAAACCAAAGAACATGGTTCATGAAAACGTAAAATTGGGCCAATCAACGTGCATTCAATACAGCTGAAGTCCAAAGTTTCGCCCAAAAGTTGATGTGCTAAATCGAATGCTTTCTGATCCATAGCCCCAGAAACAGGAACGCCCAAATGGCGATAGCCCATTCTACCTTGATCTTGAATGGATGAATAAAAACCTGCATCGATTACTTCAATCATGAGTAAAGGGTTTTAGAAAAGGATGACTTCTATTTTGCTCTAGAGCAGTCACAACATCGACGTGCTCAGCAGTTGAAATTTTCAAAAACTGTATTCGATCTGCAGGTACAATATGATTCGGTGGGTTTTTGGTGAAATCCATCATAGGGATAGGACAATTGCCGACTACATTCCAACCCCCTGGACTGTCTTGAGGATAAATTCCAACCTGATCTCCACCGACTGCCACACTCCCCTTTTGAGTTAAGCGACTTGGTGTAGCTTTTCGAGGAATAGCCATTTCTGCAGGCAAACCTCCGAGGTAGGGAAATCCGGGTAAAAATCCATAAAAAACAAGATGAAATTCTAAAGACAAAAAACGATCGATATATGCATTTACTTGTTTTATATCTCCATTAAAAAAATCATGAACATCAACAGTATACTGCTCATCTACACAAATGGGTAGTTTCCAAAGTTTAATCGGATTTGCCTTTTTGATATCCAAGACATCTATTGTCTTTAGTATTGTAGGCTTTATCTTTTCTATTTGAAAGTCTTCTTTAAAAAAAAGATTGATGCTGTTAAAAGTTGTGGTACTATCCTCGAGTTGTTTGTTAAACTGCTTGTTTAAAACAGTACTCAAAACTTGAATAAAATGAAATGAACGTTCATCGTGATGATAAGAAAAATCAAGGATTAGTGTTCTGCCTAGAGTAGTAAAATTAAAATCTTGTTTAGTGTACATCGATTCCATTTAATTTTAAAAGTCGATCAACCGACTGAATCAACTCCACCGCTTGCGGGTGATCGCCATGCAAGCATAAGGTTTGAACTGATAATGGAATAAACTCTCCTCCAAAAACAGGAACAACTTGTTCTTTTACAATGGATAATACTTGTGATCCTACTTGTTTTAAATCAGTCAAAACGGCATCCTTTAACAAGCGAGAACGCAAGGTTCCATCTTCATTATAGGTGCGATCCATAAAACCCTCTCTCTTGATATGAATCCCAGAGCGAATAGCTTCTTTTTCGATTAAACTCCCCGGGGAGCAATATAGCATAGCCTGTGGAAATAAGGTATTCATAACTGCAACAAATACCTCAACTTTCGAGGGATCGTGAAACAAGTCGTTGTACAAAGCTCCATGGGGCTTAATGTGGTTGACTGCGCTATTCGTTTGCTCACAACACTTAAGGAATAAAGTAAGCTGCTTGACTAGGCTTTTTTCTAATTCTTCATTAGAAAGTTGCATGGATTTCCTACCAAAATGTTCTGGATCTGGATATGCCGGATGTGCTCCAACTTTAACTCCAAATTGCTTTGCTAAACGTAGTGTTTCTTTAATTGAATTTTCGTCACCAACATGCCCTCCACAAGCAATGGAACAAGACGAAATATATGGCATCAATGAAGCGTCGTTTCCAACGCCTTCCCCCATATCGCAATTTAAATCTATAGTGTGCATTTTAAAAAATTAAACCCAAGCTTTTGACTCCTAAAAACAGAAAGAAAAACTCAATAGAAAACAACAATACATTCAAACCAAGTCGTGCAGTTTGTCCCCGCATTAGCCTGCTGTTATTGATTAAAATTAATATAAAAAATCCAACAACTGGCAGCAAAATTCCATTGGTTATTTGTGCAAAACGAATCACTTCAATGGGCTTGATTTGCAAAGAAGAAAAAAGAATACCGCAAGCAAGAACAAGCAATGCAGTGCTTTTATATCCCCAAGAATTTGAACGCCATCCAAAACATTCACAAACAACAAAAGCGGCTGCCATTGGCGCCGTTATAGCAGAAGTAACCCCAGCAGCAAAAAAGCCAAGTGACATCAGCACAGGAGCAAAATCTCCATAAAGAGGTGCTAGAGCCAAACCTAAATCGGTTGCAGATTGAATTGATTGCCCCTGAAGAGCAGCTGCACAAATGATGATAGACAAGGATACTAAACCGCCCAAGCTAACAGCAAATACAGTATCTAAGCGTAAAGCTTGTAGCGAAAGGCTTTCGTCTTTTACCAAGGCAGCATGTAGAAATAAATTGTACGGAACTACAGTAGTTCCCAATATACCTACTATGGTTAAAGTGTCTTTGGAATTAAACGAAGGAATAAACATTCCTCGAAGGACTTCCATCACATTGGGTTGCGTGAGTATAGCTGTCAACACAAAAGAAATACTCATCAATAGAACAATTCCAATCAGTATGTTTTTTAAAAGCTTGTGAGATCCTAAGGCAATTAAAACTGCAACTAAACTCCCAACAAGAATAGGTAAGAAATAAAAACTAGTTCCGAAATAAAAATCAAGCCCTGGAGTCAACGCTTGAATTCCAACCAAAGCACCCGTCAAATTCCCTGCTTCGTAGGCTGCATTTCCTATGAAAATTGCACTGATAAGCAATGTCCCCAAAAGGAATTTTACTATCGGGTTAGATGCTTGAAGCAATAAACTTTCGGCTAAACCCTTCCGAGTTGTGAAGCTTATTCGTGCTGTTGTGTTTTGAATAACAATGGTTATGAAGATAGAAAGCATCATGGCCCACAACAACGAAAACCCATTTTGAACTCCAGCCAAAACACAGAGTGTAATAGTACCCGGTCCAATAAATGCAGCAGTAATGATAATTGCTGGCCCGCCTCTAAATTTAAAACTCATTATTTTTTAAGGTAAGTTAATCATTTTAGGTGGATCATTAAAAAACCAAAGTAGCTAGATTGAAAATAATCAAGTTCTCTACCAACCAAAAAACTACCCCATCCATCCCTCTCGATCCAAACTCCGGTATTGTATAGCTTCGGCTATATGATCTGAAAGCACTTGAGGCTTTTGATCTAAATCGGCAATGGTTCGAGCTACTTTTAGAATGCGGTCGTAAGCTCGAGCTGACAAGGACAGTTTTTTCATCGCAGCCTTCAACAATGCTTCTGCGTCTGGTTGTAGCTTACAATGTGTACGGATTAATTTTGAAGACATTTGTGCATTGTAATGTACCGATCGCAACGCATCGAACCTTTTACTCTGTATATTTCGAGCCTTGGTCACTCGCTCTCGAATAGATTCCGA
>JABAZL010000164.1:0-3336 GCA_018608425.1 Flavobacteriaceae bacterium | reverse complement strand
AGGGGTTACGTTGCTTGAATTGAAATAACCCGACGGACTGGGGTTCATACTCGCTACCAACATAAAAGAACTTGGATAGGTAACTGTGAATTTTGCGCGGGAAATGGTAACCTCACGATCTTCTAGTGGCTGCCGCATGACTTCCAATACCGAACGTTTAAATTCGGGCAACTCATCAAGAAACAGAACGCCGTTATGTGCTAACGAAATCTCGCCCGGTTGTGGCTATTGCCCCCCACCTACTAGTGCAACATCAGATATGGTATGATGTGGCGCTCGAAACGGACGGGAATGAACCAATCCCTTTTCTTTAACCCGTCCCAATACAGAATGTATTTTGGTGGTTTCTAACGCTTCCCCTAAACTCATTGGTGGCAAGATGCTTGGTAAACGTTTGGCTAACATGGTTTTTCCAGCCCCGGGTGGCCCTATCAGGATAATGTTGTGACCACCAGCTGCTGCAATTTCCATGCAACGTTTTATGGTTTCTTGTCCTTTTACATCAGCAAAATCCAACTCTGGAAATCGTAACTGCTGTTCAAAAATTGCTCGTGTATTGATTAGCAAAGGTTCGACTTTACTTTTTCCTTCAAAGAAATCAATTACTTCCAACAACGACGACATTCCGTAAACATCAATCCCAGATACAATGGCTGCTTCTTGGGCATTTTCTTGCGGGAGAATAAAACCCTTGAAACCATCTTTCAGTGCCTGAATGGCAATAGGAAGAGCCCCTTTTATGGGACGTAACGATCCGTCTAAGGCTATTTCGCCCATGACGAGATAGTCTTTTAGAGCATTTGTTTTCAATTGCTCAGAAGCGGCTAAAATCCCTATTGCCAAAGTCAGATCATACGCTGAACCTTCTTTGCGTAAATCTGCTGGAGCCATATTGATGGTGATTTTCTTTCCAGGCAGTCGATACCCTATGTTTTGAAGTGCAGCTGCAATTCGAAAATTACTTTCCTTAATGGCATTGTCTGGCAAGCCTACCAAGTGGTATCCGATACCTTTATCAATATTGACTTCTATGGTTATGAGATGGGCGTCTACGCCATATACGGCACTTCCGAAGAGTTGAACGAGCATAAGTAGTAAATTTGGATACTACAATATACAAGGATTTTTGGCAATCATACCAATATGTAGTGGTGTTAGTTGTTATGAATCAGTAAATTGAAGCAATTCCACAAATTACACATCAGAAATAAAAACCAATCTACATCCGATGATTCCTTTTTAACTTACATTACATTCGAATCAAACCTTTTATACATGAAGTATTTAATTCTTACAGTATGCGCAACCCTAGTATTGAGTTGTAGCCCTAAGGCAGAAAAAACAACTGCAAATTCTTCAGATTGGAGTTTTCCACATTTCGAAAAACAGGACGACGTAAACCCCATTCTTAAGCCCGACAACGAGCTATTCTTTACGGATCCTATTACTCAAAACCAAGTTTTCTGGGAAGAGCGCAATGTATTGAATCCCGCAGCTATTGTTCGGAATGATACCATATTCATGCTGTACCGTGCCCAAGACCAATGGGGAACTTCACGGATTGGACTTGCTTATAGTTCCGACGGAATTCAATTCACTAAAAAGGCAAGTCCCGTATTTTATCCCGATCAAGATGCACATAAAAAAGAGGAATGGAACTACCGTAAAACAGATGGAGAACCTTATTCGTTGGAGTGTAAATCTTGCTATTTTGATGGTGTAGAAGATCCAAGAATAGTGATTGATGAAAAAGGTACTTATTTCATGACCTATACCGCTTATGATGGGAAAACCGCTCGTTTGAGTATCACATCCTCTACCGATTTGATTCATTGGAACAAACACGGATTGGTTCTATCGCAAGAGCGATACCAAGATCATTGGTCCAAAGCGGGTGCAATTGTTACGGAACAAATAGGAAACCAACAGGTAGCTAAAAAGATAGCAGGTCAATATTGGATGTACTTTGGAGACACCAATTTATATATGGCATCATCAACTGATCTTATCCATTGGGAACCTGCGGTGAATGAAGAAAATGGGGCACTGATCTCAGTTTTACATCCTCGAAAAGGGTTCTTTGACAGTCGTTTGGTCGAATCCGGTCCCTATGCAATTTATACCGAAAACGGAATTACCCTCATCTATAACGCAAGTAATGCCGCAAACTTCAATGATTCTACTCTGCCAAAGTTCACCTATGCAGCTGGACAAGCATTATTTGATAAAACAGAACCTTATAAACTAATTGAACGCACCGACTCCTATTTCATTTATCCAGATAAGGACTACGAAAAGGTTGGGGAAGTCAACGAGGTTTGCTTCGTAGAAGGCCTTGTTTTTTTTAAAGAAAAATGGTTCTTATACTACGGTACAGCCGATTCTAAAATTGCGGTAGCTGTTTATGATCCGAGCACGAAAAAGTAATTACTTATTCTGTAAACCCGTTTGCAACCAATTGGAATAAGTCGAAGCATCCGTATACTGAATTGGACTGTTCAGTAGCGTTCCATCGGCATGTATCAACACATAAAAAGGTTGTGATGCTGAATTGAAATTCAAACTCTGAAAGCTGGCCCATTTTTCACCAATGGTATTAATTGTTCGCACGCGACCGTCTGGGTATTGAAAATTAAAGGCTTCGTTTTCTGGCAACTCACTTTTGTCATCGATGTATAATGAAATTAGAATTACCTCCTCATTCAGCAAATTAAAAATTTCGGGTTGCGACCATACATTTTCTTCCATTTTTCGGCAGTTTACACATGCCCAACCGGTAAAATCCAGTAAGATGGGTTTCCCTGTTTTCTGGGCAACTGCCAATCCTGTTTCGAAATCTTTATAGCATTCCAAACCAAGCGGACATTCGTTGTCTGTAGCATATATACTGTAAAATTCTGGAGGTGGGAATCCACTCAATAACTGCAGTGTATTCTCTTTAGAAAACAAGCCAAAAGACAGGTAGGCGGTCAAAAGTAAACTCAAAACCCCTGCTCCGATTCTAGTCTTGGATAATTTTCCTTTTTGATCGTGCGGAAAACGGATCAGTCCAAAGAGATACAAAGTGAGTCCAGAGGCTAAGAATACCCATATCCCTATAAAGACTTCACGCTTTAGTAAGCCCCAATGGGAAACAAGATCGGCATTGGATAAGAATTTTAGAGCCAATGCAAGTTCCAAGAATCCTAATACAACTTTAACAGTAGTCATCCATCCTCCCGATTTCGGTAAGGCATTCAATGCATTTGGAAATAAAGCAAAAAGCGCAAAAGGCAAAGCAAGTGCAAAACCAAAGCCTGTCATTCCAACGGTAAGCTGCATAGCGCCCCCATCGGT
>JABAZL010000086.1 GCA_018608425.1 Flavobacteriaceae bacterium | reverse complement strand
ATATATAATTTTATATTATTCCCTTTTTAAAGGGCTGCAAATGTAGGAATCTTTTTTTAGGATTCAAACTCAAACAAAAGAAAATAAACAATACACTTCTTTTTTTATTAACAATGCGCTGAATACGTTCCTAATCCAAGTGAAAGTTCTTTGGATTTAGAATTATACGCTCCTTATTATATCATGAAGATTGTGTCCTTTTAAAGGGCATTATTGAATCCCTTGATTTTACACTTCCAAATCAAAAAAAAACTTAAAATTGGATGCTTAAATAGCAGCAATCAACATAGTAAGTAAATTATTGAGTTTTCTTTGTTGAAAACTGATTTAAATAATATTCTGACTACCTGACGAATTAATTCTTGCACCCGACTTAAACAATCATCCAATGATTCATTGGGAATATACTAACACTGACCTATACTATTCTAGAATTTCAGGAGCTGTAAGGTTATCAAATGGAAACACCCTTATTTGCGAGGGGGATTATGGTTTCTGGGAAATAACTTAAGAAAAGAAAAATGTATGGAAATACAACGGTCAAGGCAAAACTTTTTGGAGGGCATATCCTATAAACAATTTAATAGAATGATTTATGCTACTAACTCTTAATTATTTTAACAGTTTTTAGTTTGATATAATTAAAAACCAACATCGCATTCACAAGCATAAAGGATTCATAATTATCCAAATCCTTTTCAGGAATTTCCCCAACCTTAATAATCTTCTCATCCAACAAATACTCTCGTTGCACCCCTGCAAACAAGGGTTCTACTGGAGTAACCCAATCGGTTCCATCAAACAAAAGAATATTGCAATAAGACGTATCGGTCACCAAGCCATTTTTGGTCATCAGAACATCGTCACAGTCCCCTCGTAAAGCGAAGGCCTGATCAATACCTGAACGATCAGTGAGTTTCAAATCGTAATTGTAGGTGTTGATTTCTACACATTTTAAGGTTTCAATTTTTCGTACTTTGTAAGGAACAAGTTCAAAAGTAAAAGCATGGTCGTTGTATAAAAACCGAAGCTTGTGTAATCCAGTTATTGGTAAATCGGGGAGTATTGATTCAAGCCTCCAAGAACATTTCTTTTGAAAAAGTTGAAGGTAGGAACGCTCAATCCGAGCTTGATGGTAGTGAAGCAGGTGTGTCTGTCCTCCTTCTACACGAATGGATTCAAAAAGTGGGTACATATATTTTATCTAAAAGTTCCTGGTGTTCTTCTGAGCAGATGCTTTGGGAGGTTACCCCTCCTCCACTTCGGTAGAAAAAGTTATTTTCTTGTTTTTCTAAAAATCGAATGGCCACCGCACTATCCAAGTTTTGTCCATCGAAATAGCCATAAACACCGGTGTAATATCCACGAGAATCCGCTTCAACAGATCGAATAATTTCTAAAGTTTTAGGTTTGGGCGCTCCGGATATGGATCCAGCCGGAAGCATATCCCACAGGAGATTCCCTAAATTAACCTTCCAGTCATTTTTCAATGTACCTTCAATCTCAGAACTCACTTGAAGTAAGCTCTCCGGATTTACGTTAATCTGCTCTAGGTAACGAAAACGATTGACCCGAACCTCACTGGCATAGAATGATAAATCATTCCTTATAAGGTCTACTATTGTGGCGTGTTCTGCTATTTCTTTTGGGTTGCCCAAGACGTGTTGTTCTGCATTTGGAATCGCCGTGGAGATTGTACCTTTCATAGGGTACGAATAAATAGTATTTCCTTTGATTTTTACAAAACATTCTGGAGAATAGCTCACAAACTGATCCTTAAACAATACTTTATATTGGCTTTGAGCGTTGTGAAAAAGGTCTTTAAGATTCCCATCGAATGAGACTTCGGTTGGAAAAGTGAGGTTAACCAAATAACTATCACCTCGATTAAGATGCTCTTGAACCATATCAAAAGCAGTTTTGTAGCGATCCTCTGAGTTTTGTATCGGCATTATTTGATGCGCAAAGTTGTTTAACTTTTGTTTGCTGTAATTACGAAGTCCACGGATATCAAATAGAATGTTTTCTTTTGCAGCGTCTTCGAAAGAATAGACAAGGGGCTTTTTTTTTTCAAAATCGATTATGAAAAAGAATGGTGTTCCTGCTAAAGCAAGCTGGTTAACTTTTCCAATAAAAGATGTTACTGACATAATCGGTTTGCTAATATTGCGGCAAAGATAAACGAAGAATGCTTCCATTTTTTTTCAGATCAAAAAACATAAAACAAAACTTCATTTATTTTCCTATATTTACACATGAACGACATTAAAATAACATCTGTATTTCTTCTTTTTACTCTATCTGTTTACAGCCAAGAAAATTTCAATTTGAATACAATCGAAACTTTTGAAATAGTTAAGATCATTGCTCAAAAGAATAACATGAGAACAATGAATTTATCGAAAATATCGGGTAGTCCCTATTCAATGGGAACGTTTGCTCTCGCAAAAGTTGAGCGAGAAAACGGAAAAACAAACGCAAACTTATTGTTGCGATACAATGGTTATAACGATGAAATTGAGATTGGAAAAAGCACAACACAAGAAGCTTCAGAAGAAGCACTTTTAAAAGACAAAAGTTTACGTGCAACCTTCAATAACAAAACATATCAGTACAAGACCTTCGCTAGCAAAAAAAACGAAACTACGGATGGCTATTTAATTATTTTATATGAATGGAAAAATTATCAGTTATATCGTCAAGATAAAAAGAAACTCTCCGAGGGCAGATTAGCAAAAACTTCATTAGACAAAGATATCGCCCCACGTTTTAGAGATGTAAAGTCATTTTATTTAAAAGAAGGAAAGAATTTACCTCACGAAATTGGTTTCAAAATGAAAAGCATTCGCAAACAACTTCGCTCAGAGGACATACCAAAAACAAAAGGAATCAAAAAAATTAAGTCCGAGGAGGAATTAATCGCGTTTATTAAAAGTTTAGAACAGTAAACTTCTATTCTTCCAAAATTCTCATCATTGCCTTTGCAGATTCCATCCCGATCAATTGAATGCGATCTCTTGGCGTATCATCTCCAATCTCGTAGGTAACTCCTACGGCATTGTGTCCATATAAAAACCAACCCTTTGAAACTGGTTTGGTGCTGTTACTTGATTTTTCGTTGACATTATAATCAGGTATATTTTGCTCTAAAGCTGAAAACCACTTGGGTAAAAATTCAGGAAATGCAGTTGACTTGCGTTCTTTGTTGGTGTAAAAAACATCATACCAAGTAGAATGAAAGTCAAGTCCTAAAACAAGTTTTGAATTATTTTTTTTGAGTACCCGAGTGATATAATCTACTGTTATTTTTATTTCAGGTTGATGATAAAAAGACCAATCGCGGTTGGTGTCTACTCCCCCTGCATTATGCCTCCAATGTCCGAGGTCAACTCCATCGGGATTCATTAATGGAAAAGCCAAAATTCTGTAGTGATCTAAAAAACTTGATGTCAATTTGTTTTCTTCAAGAATTGTGGATAAAAACGCTTGAAAAGCAAAGTAACCGGTAACTTCAGGTGGATGTTGTCGCGTTAACAAAACTAGTACTGGCTTATTCTTAGGTGAACCCTTATAAATATCCAGAACTCTAAAAGGTTTTTTTAACTTAGTCTTGCCTATTGTTTTTGATCGTACAAAACTTTCTTTTCCTTCAATCAGTTGATCTACCCAAGAATAAACAACACTGCTGGTATGCAGTTCTTGTCCTGAAACAGTTTTGGCTGTAGGATTAATTTGTAGTTTAAAAGAACTAAAGTTCTCATCGAATTGGAAAGTAAGGGAATCGGCAACTGACCAAGTCCCATTTGATTTAATTTTAGGAATATACCGATGTTTGTATTTTTCAGGATATTTGAATTTAAGGGTTATTTCTTTAAGCGAAGAACTCCAAACATCAAATGCGTAATAAGGACTGTGATTGATAGGTTCGTTTTCTGGTAATATTGTAACTGAAAAAACACTATCATTCAGCTGATCAACGGCATTCAATCTAGCACCTTCAAATTTATTTGAAAAGTATACACCTGAACTGGCAAATGTGAATACTTTTTTATCTTGGTAATTAATAGATTTTGTTTCGGTATCAACTGTGTCTTTGAAAATAACTTTTGGAGCACTTGAACATCCCACAAAAAGACTAAGAAATATAATTAATTTACAAGTGAAAGATAGTGTCAACTTCATATGGTTTTTCAGGTTTTAGATGTGTATAATTCAGAGAAATTAATTAAGAATAAATTTTTGACAAATAAACACTTAAAATTATGTTAATATTCCATAAAAGTTATATTTTCGTGAAATAATTATTATTAACTATATTCATAAATATGAAAAAACTATTACTAATGACGTCGGCATTCATGCTTATTGCATTTTCTGCTATGGCGCAAAAGACAGTAACAGGAGTGGTCTCCGATGATAGTGGAATTCCACTTCCAGGAGCCTCTGTTGTAGAACAAGGTACTAGTAACGGAGTTAGCACAGATTTTGATGGGAATTATTCTATTGAGGTTTCTGAAGGCGCTGTTCTAGAAATTAGCTTTATTGGTTATCAAACTATTGAATCTACAGTTGGATCATCTGATGCGATTAGTGTTTCTCTTGAAGCTGATAACGAATTAGACGAGATTGTACTTACAGCTCTTGGGTTAGAAAAGAAAAAAGATGATGATCTTTCTTCTACAACCAAAGTAGAGGTAGAACAATTACAACGCTCTGGTGAGTCTGGTGTTCTTCAAGGATTATCAGGAAAAACATCTGGTGTAAATATTACAAGAAACTCTGGAGATCCAGGTTCTGGAGCTTACATTCAACTGCGTGGTCAAAACACAATCAACGGAGACAACTCTCCATTGATCGTATTGGATGGTGCAATCATTTCTAACTCTGCCATTGGTGGATCTACTGGTGGTGTTGTACAACAATCACGTTTGAATGACATAAATCCTGAAGATATTGCTTCGGTTACAGTAATTAAAGGAGCTTCTGCTGCTGCAATTTACGGTACTGGTGCTGCGAATGGAGTATTGGTTATTGAAACCAAAAGAGGTTCTTCTGACAGCAAAGGTTGGAGTGTAAATGTGAAATCTGCAATTTCTGTTGATCAAATTAATGCTGAATGGAAAAAACAAAGTACCTGGGGTCAAGGATTTGATGGTATTTGGTCTGGATCGCCTGGTGTTGGTTTTTACAACCAATCTACATCTGTAACCTACGGTGATGAAATTTCTTTACGTGCTGGTGGTGCTGATGATTATGATTTCAGTGGTGGTTACTTTGAAACTCCTGATTTAAGAAGAATAGGAAGTATTGTTACCAAGAATAACAAAACTATTTACAACCAAACAAACAGAGATGCTGTTTTTGGAAATGGTTATACCTACGAGAATTCTGTAAACTTGTCTTACAGCGATGAAAAGTCTAGAACATATCTTTCATTTGCTAACTATGATCAAGATGGTATCATGAAAGGTAATTCTGATTACAAGAGAACCACATTGAAATTGAATAATACGACTCAGGCTAATGATAACCTATTATTCAAAATCTCATCTTCATACTCAAGCATCGACTCCAATAGAGTTCAAACTGGATCTAACTTAAATGGTCTTTACTTAGGTTACTTAAGAACTTCTCCTGATTTTGACATTCGTGACTGGCAAGGAACTAACTACAGAATTTCTGGCGGTGTAACTTCAGTTACTCCAAATTCACACAGAAGTTATCGTCGTCCAACGGGTTCTTACAGAACTTTTGACAACGCAAGTGGAGCATTTAACTACGCTGCTCCTACATACAATAACCCTATTTGGACAATGAATCAACAACAGAACGTTAACACAGTTGACCGATTTATTTTTGCACCTGAGGTGAACTATAAATTAGGCTTCTTAAATTTTGTTGCTCGTTATAGTATTGATTTCTATCAAGACAATCGTACTGATTACCAACCTGCAGGTTCTGCTGGTAGTGGAAACAATGGTATTTGGGATGAAGATCGTATAACAGAGAAAATTTCACAGTTAAACTTATTTGTCACTGGTGACAATACAATCACCGATGATATAAGTATCAACTATGTTGTGGGATACCAACAGTTTGAAAATAACTACAGAAGACTTAGTGCTTTTGAAGCTAATTTCACTAATCCTGATCAGATATATTTCAATCCTGGTAACACTACCGGTTTAAATTCAACTCCATCTGGATTCACTAGTCTAACCACTAAAAGTGGTGTTTACGGACTCCTTAATGTTGAATTATATGACAACTTCTTGCTAGAAGTAACTGGTCGTGGAGAACGAGTATCAACTTTACCTGGAGCTGGAGTTATCTTCTATCCTAGTGCATCTTTTGGTTACAAGTTTACAGATTTAGTAAATGCTGACTTCTTAAACTTCGGTAAATTCAGAATTGGATATGGTGAAGTAGGTATTGAAGCTAATCCCTATGCAACTTCAACTACATTTGGTCCTGGTGGAACTTCGTCAAGCTGGGGTGATGGTTTAGAAGGTTCTCTTTACGGAAATCCTTTTACTCAATCTTCAACTCGTGGAAATCCTGATCTGAAAGAAGAAAGAAAGACAGAGATTGAATTTGGTTTTGATGTTCGTATGTTTGACAACAGAATTAATCTAGGTATAACTTATTACGATAACAAAACTGAAGGTGTTATTTTGGCTTTGCCGACTGTTCCATCTTCTGGGTTCAGCTCTTCTTTACAGAATGCTGCTACAGTTACTAACAGTGGTCTTGAAATTGATTTCAAAGTGGATTTACTTAGAGGTGAAGATTTAAACATCAATCTTAACGGAAGTTTTACTCAAAATAAAAACATTGTAACAGATTTAGCAGGTAGTTCTTATTTCATTCTTAATGGATTTACGTCTACATCATCAGGTATTGCAGAAGGATATCCTTTCGGTGTGCTTAGAAGTGGTGTTTACGAGCGAGATAATAATGGTAATTATGTAACAAATGCAAATGGTTTCCCTAATGCTGCTGCTGAAAAGAAAGTTGGTGTAGGTGATCCTAATCCAGACTTCCGTGCTGGTCTTGGTTTCAACATAAATTACAAGAACTTCAATCTATCTACTATGTTTGAAACATCTCAAGGAAATGATGTGTGGAATGGTACTTATGG
>JABAZL010000021.1 GCA_018608425.1 Flavobacteriaceae bacterium | reverse complement strand
ACGTTTTCGTTGTTTTGAACCAAACTTGAAATAGCAGAACACTCGCAATTCAAGTAAGGAATTCTTTTATCTTAGCAAATTAAAAACAAGCGATGTCAACCGAAATAGAATCACAACCAAACAATCCGTTACACGGTGTAAAATTAGTAGACATACTGGAACATCTTGTTGATAAATACGGCTTCGAAGACTTGGGCGAACGAATTACAATTCGTTGTTTCACAGATAATCCTTCTATAAAATCTAGTTTAAAGTTCTTGAGAAGAACTCCATGGGCACGAGCCAAAGTAGAACAATTATACCTTAAAAGTCAATCGTCTAGGCGGTAAACTTTTGATCCAAGAAATATAATAAGATATGTTATCCTCAGCTATAAAATTGAACCTATAAATCGTATCTTTCTCCCTTCATTTTTAGTATGCAAGACCTTAGAACATTAGATCCCAAAGATCATATCATCATCTTGGGAGCTCAGCTTCACAACCTTAAGAACGTTGACGTTGCCCTAGAGCGAAACAAGCTTACTGTTATTACGGGCCTATCGGGTTCCGGAAAATCTTCCTTAGCGTTCGATACGCTTTATGCAGAAGGTCAACGTCGTTATGTGGAAAGTTTATCGTCCTATGCTCGCCAATTCATGGGAAGGCTGAACAAACCAAAAGTTGATCAAATCAAAGGAATTGCTCCGGCAATTGCAGTAGAACAAAAAGTAAATTCCTCGAACCCAAGGTCTACAGTCGGAACCAAAACAGAAATATACGACTACCTAAAACTACTGTATGCTCGGATTGGAGTTACCTACTCCCCTATTTCAAATACAATAGTCAAAAAAGACAGTGTTACTGATGTCGTTAATCATATTTTTTCATTAGAAGAAAACAGCAAACAATTGCTACTAACTACGGTTGCAAACACTCAAAAAAGGAGCCAAAAAGATGTAGTTAAAATTTTAATCCAACAAGGATTTGCACGAATCTATTCTGAGGGCGAAATGCTGCGGTTAGACGATGTTGCAGAAAAACCACCTAAATCTTTTGAGTTGGTAGTTGATCGAATCATCTTAAAAAAAGATGAAGATTTCAAAAACCGCCTTTCTGATGCAATTGAAATTGCCTTTTTTGAAGGAAACGGTAGTTGTTCTGTTGTTTCCTTAGATGGAAAAAACAGAAAAGAGTTCTCTAATAATTTTGAAGCAGATGGAATTCAATTTGCTACTCCAAACGTCCATTTATTCAGTTTCAACAATCCTTTTGGAGCCTGTCCAGTATGCGAAGGCTACGGCGATGTTATTGGAATTGATCCAGAATTAGTCATCCCCAACACAGGGCTGTCTATATTTGAAGAAGCGATTGCTCCTTGGAAAGGAAGCACCATGCGCAAATTCTATGAGGATCTAATCAATAATGCCTATCGTTTCGATTTCCCAATACATAAACCCTATTTCGAACTGGATCAAGAGCACAAAGATTTGTTGTGGAAAGGAAATTCTTATTTCACCGGACTGAATGCCTTTTTTAAGAAAATAGAAGCCAAAAACTATAAAATTCAAAACCGAGTTCTTCTGTCTCGATACCGCGGGAAAACACATTGTGATTCTTGTGAAGGAGCACGTTTGAAGCCAGAAGCAGCTTACGTGAAAGTAAATGGTAAAAGCTTATCGGAGCTAGTCAATGAACCCTTAGATGACCTCCTAGAGTTTTTCAATACCATAACACTATCAGCTCAACAACAAGAAGTAGCAGATCGTTTACTCATAGAAATCAAAAGTCGGTTGAATTTCATTAAAGACGTGGGCTTAGGGTATTTAACACTGAATCGAAAATCGAACTCTCTATCGGGTGGTGAATCACAGAGAATCAACCTAGCGACCTCCCTAGGGAGTAGTTTAGTAGGTTCTATGTACATTTTAGATGAACCCAGTATTGGGTTGCATTCTCGAGACAACGATCGCTTGATCAAGATTCTAAAAAAACTTCGTGACCTTGGAAATACGGTTCTTGTTGTAGAACACGACGAGGAAATTATGCAAGCAGCGGACTGCATTATTGACATGGGACCAGAAGCTGGAACTCTAGGTGGAGCTGTAGTTGCTCAGGGTACTATGACAGAAATACTCCAATCGCCATCTCTTACAGCGCAATACCTAACCGGTCAGATGAAAATTGAAGTTCCAGCAATTCGCCGTACGAATACGGAGCAAATTATAGTAGTTGGCGCACGCGAAAATAATTTACAAAACATCACGGCTCATTTTCCATTAAACTCAATGACAGTAGTTACGGGTGTTTCGGGAAGTGGGAAAAGTACACTTGTTAAAAAAATACTCTACCCTGCCCTACAACGTGAGCTGGATATTTTTGTTGAAAAACCAGGACAATTCACAAAATTAGATGGTAATTATAGCTCCATCAAACATGTAGAGTTTATAGATCAAAACCCTATTGGCCGATCTTCTCGCTCCAATCCAGTAACCTATATTAAGGCCTACGATGATGTCAGAGCTTTATTTGCTAGTCAACCACTCTCAAAAATGAGAAACTATCAAGCCAAGCATTTTTCATTTAATGTAGATGGTGGCCGTTGTGAAGCATGTAAAGGAGAAGGAACCGTAACCATTGAAATGCAATTCATGGCAGATGTTGTTCTTCAGTGTGAGCATTGCAAAGGAAGACGATTTAAAAGAGAAGTACGTGAAGTCAAATTTGAAGGGAAATCCATTGATGATATCCTTGGGTTGACAGTAGATGATGCGATTGCTTTCTTTGAAGAACATGCACAGCCCAAACTCGTAAAAAAGCTTTCTCCGTTACAAAAGGTAGGTCTGGGTTATGTTTCCCTTGGACAGTCTTCTGCAACTCTTTCTGGTGGAGAAGCCCAGCGAATCAAACTCGCTTCATTCATAGGAAAGGGAGATCATCGAGATAAAATCCTCTTTATTTTTGATGAACCTACTACAGGTCTTCACTTTCATGATATCAAAAAACTATTAACTTCATTTGCGGCACTTCTAGAAAAAGGCCATTCGCTCATTGTTGTAGAGCACAACATTGATTTGATCAAATGCGCTGATCATGTAATTGATTTGGGACCAGAAGGTGGTAATAAAGGTGGAACTCTTTTAGGGGAAGGAACACCTGAGGAACTTTCAAAAATTAAAGCATCTTTTACAGGAAAGTATTTAAAGAAAAAATTAAAGTCCTAATTAACAAAACACTAACAATCTTAATTAAGTTTTGGCACAGTAATTGGAAGTGTAATAATAGTTTAGTTAGATTTCATAATTAGATTATTGGTTTAATGATTTTGTTTAATAGCCTGCAGGGAACTGCAGGCTATTTGTTTTTCTTAAAGTATCTGTCAATCACGCGGTTTACTTCCACTGACATTCCCAAAAAATAACTTATTCCCAAGTACAGTACTCCAGCCAAGGTTGACTTAATTGCAATTGTTAGGAACGGATGCAAATCCAAATTTACATTGAAGAAGATCCCGTATAGCACTAGGATTAATAACAAAACCCAGATGGATTTTATTCCAAAAGGATGGATTTTAAATTTATAAAACACCAATAAAATCTTCAGGAAATTGAAAAGTGTTACAACAATTAAAGTTGCTAATGCCGCACCAACAAAACCGTAAGCTTGAATGAATTGTATATTCAAAATCACAGCCAAAGAAGCCGCTGCCACAGAAAATAGCAACAAATAGCGGTAGTATTCAGAATTGGTGATGATGTTGTTTAAACAGCCTAGGGAAGCTGAAAAAAGCTTGGAAAAAGAAATCAATAAAATTATAGGCAAACCAGTTGCATAATCCTTTTGTGCATTCAATAGTTCTATTAAACGGTAAATATCATCTAGATTAGTCGTTATTAAAACGAACAGTAAGCCGGAGACAAGTAGTAGGTTTAACGAACTTCTCTTTAATAGCTCTTCTAAACGTAATTTATTATCTGTGTTTAGTGCCTCTGCCACCATTGGGCTCACAATTTGAACCATCGCTCGTGATGGCGCGTCAATTACTGCGGCTATAAAAATTGCAACCATGTAAAAAGACACGTATTCAGGTTTAAGCAATTGCTCAATCATGGACTTATCCAAATCTAAAATAATACTAGCCGAGAAACCTGTTAAAAAAATATAACTACAATAACGCAACAACACCTTTAGGTTTTTGGGTAGTTCCCAATGAATATCCGGTCGGTATACCCATAAGGCATAGCTAAGAATGAGTAGAAGGCGTAGACAATAACCTACAAGCAACGCAATTATAAAATCGTCAAAGTCGAGCCATCCAAAAAAGTAAAAAGTCAATAAAACCGTGATCATTACCCGTTGATATACTTCTTTCAAGAAATTACCAAAAATCGTCTTTTTCTGAATGCGCAACCAGCTATAAAAAATCTCGAAATATGCTGTTGTAGTTGCAACACTAAAAATCAAAAACAAAAAGTCTCCAGCTGGTGAATCTTCAGAAAAAATAAATGTACTGATGGAATCAAATTGATACACCAACCCAACTAAGGGTAAAATAACAACCAGCGGCAAGACTACCGAGAATACAAGTAAATTGTCTCGTTCGCGCTTGGTTGTGCAGGCAGAATAATACTTGATTATGGTAAACTGTATTCCATAGGCAAACAAAGGCTGTATGATGTTAGAATTGGCTAAGAGCGCTCCGATAAGGCCGTGGAATTCGGGCCCCATTATACGAGGATAAAACACAATGGTATTAATTCCACCTAAAGCAAAAGCAAAGAGTATGCTGAGGATGTTATAAAAGGACTGTCGTGCAATAATTCCCATAACCTATAAGGTATTGCTTTTGAACTTAGATCGTGCACCAAAAGCAAATAAACTCATAAAAACAAGAAGGCTGATCCATTGAATTCTTCCACCTAAACGAACTACTGGAGGGTCAAAAGTGAATTCTATAAGATGCTCACCCTTTGGAATGACCATACCTCTTAGAATATAATTTACATTGTAGTGCGGTTGTTCAATGCCGTCAATTGTTGCAATCCATCCCGAGGGGTAATGCATTTCTGAGAACACAGCAAATGAATTCTCTGACGCTTGTGTAGTATATCGAAGGAGTCCCGGTTGGTGTTCTGTTAAGGTTATGGTAGCTAACGAATCGGAAACATAGTTTATCGGAATATCTTTTATAAGTATCGATTCACTTACTGCCTCTTTTGAAAAATCAATTGTAGCGAGCTTCTGATAGGTTTTATCTGGTGATGCAGTATGTGTAAGATTTTCAACAAACCAAGCATTTCCTAAGTTTTCAGGATTCATAAGTGGCTTCAATCCTCCTTCTTCACTTTCATAAAGAACGTATTTTACATTTAAAATATTTAAAATCTCTTCGCGTTGAAGGGTTTCAAATAATTCAAAAACTTCTTGGTAACGTCTTGGCTTTGCGCCGTGATATCCACCAACAGCATCATGAAAATAGGATGTTCTAGCACCAGATAATCGCAAACCTGATTCGTAAACTCGATAGCGACTCGTATCTTTTAAGATTAATCGATCAGCATTTGAAGGGTTAAATGCAGTTTGTGAACGCGACTTGGTTGTAAATAAATCTCGATTCAGATAGCGATTCGATATCCCACCCAAATCAATAAGGAGTAAGAGCACAACAAGCGCTAAGGCTGAATTCGATTTTAATTTTTTAAGAGCAAAGACCCATAAGATTCCACCGCTTACAATCACAAAAACAAGAAGTCGAATGATATCTTCTGTGTAAACAGCCTTTCGTGCCTTATAAATTTGTTGCATCAATTCTGGGCCCATAGCTTGACTGTAGTAACTGTCAGATGCGCCTTGAAAAGAAAGCATTCCTTTGACCAAAAACAAAGTGATTGCAAGGCCAAGGAAACTGAATATAGTTTTTTTAAGTGCTTCAATTTGAACCTCCTTAGTGGCTTTGAAAAATTCGTACAGACCAAGGGAAGCAAGAACTGGAAAAGCAAGTTCAAGAAGAACTTGAATGGAAGAAACCGCCCTAAACTTATTGTACATTGGTACATAATCTATAAAAAACTGGGTAAGGAACGAAAAATTCTTTCCCCAAGAAAGCATAAGCGAAAGTAGAATTCCGAAAAACAACCAACGTTTATGTGCATTCCAACCTAAAAACAACGCCAATAAGGCTAAAAAAACAACCACTACCCCAACATAAGCTGGTGCTTCTAAGATTGGTTGATCGCCCCAATAAGTGGGTACGTTTTCACTAAAACCCTTTGCTTGTTGTCTGCTTGCACCTTGCTTTATTATGTATTCATAAATTTCAGATGACGTACCTAAATCTTCACGAGAGCCACCACCCTGTATTCGTGGGGCAATTAAATTTAGGCTTTCAAAAACTCCGTAACTGAATTGAGTGATATAATCATATGAAAGGCCAGAACGAATTGCAACAGGCTCAGCAGTTGCAGATAATGTCAGCTCACTCTTGCCTCGAGTACTGAATTTTGCGTATTCCGAAGTAGCCATGAGCGCCGTTGCATTGAGTCCAAGCGCTAAAATTCCAGCTGCGGCTAAAACGCCAACCTTTCTAGATAAATCGACTAAAGCATTATTTTTATAATGTTGCCACAATTGAACGATACCAAAAACCAACAAAAGCAATAACAAATAATAGGTCATTTGATAATGATTGGCTCGGATTTGCAAAGCGATTGCAAAAGTGCTAAAAGTAAAGCCCCAAAAATATTTTTTCCTAAAAACCCATTGTACCCCAGCTAATACGAATGGCAAATACCCTAAAGCCTGCGCCTTGGTATTGTGCCCTACCTGAATAATAATCAATAAATAGGTAGACAATCCGTAGGCTAATGCGCCAAAAACTGCGTATTTCATGGGTACACGCATGGAAAGCAAAAAGAGATAACATCCAAGTAAGTAAAGAAAAACAAGAAATGTTGGATGCGGTAAGAGTTGGAAAATTTTGTGGATAGGAGTTAAAAAATCAAAAGGATATTTTGCTCCAAGCTGATACGTAGGCATACCTCCAAAAGCATTGTCTATCCAATATAATTCTTTTCCCTCTTTTCGAGCATCTTGAAGTTGTTTAGACATTCCTTTATACTGTTGTATATCGGATTGCAATAATTTTTTCCCTTGTATTACTGGGTAAAATACAGCAAGTGAAACAAGTACAAACCCAAAAACAATTGCCAAATGAGGGAG
>JABAZL010000175.1 GCA_018608425.1 Flavobacteriaceae bacterium | reverse complement strand
CTGCTCAAGTCAAACCAGATTCTTTTGAACGCCATAAAGTGAAAAAGAAAGAAACTTTATACGGTTTGGCTCGGAAATACAATGTTCAAATCGAACAAATTGAGCAATACAATCCGTTGATTAAAAAGATTGGGCTGAAGAAAAGAATGATTCTTCAAATCCCAGTTTATAAAAAGCCAAAGCCGATAACCAAAGCAAGTTTACCCGATACTTTGTCTATGTATTTGGTTCAACCGAAAGAGACAAAATGGCGCCTTGCCTACCGTTATGGTATCACCATTCAGGAATTAGAACAATACAATCCTGATATTGTTTCTGGTTTGAAAATCGGACAAGAAATTATTGTACCCAAACGTACAGAAACTCAAACTTTGAAGCTGGAGAAGGAGTTTAACTACTACACGGTTAAGCCAAAAGAAGGTTTTTATCGTTTAGAGAAAAAATTAGGTGTTGCTCAGGCAGATTTAATTTCCCTCAACCCTATACTTCAATCTGCTGGTTTACAAGAGGGGATGATTTTGAAAATCCCATTGGAACAAACCGGGGATCTCAAAATAGAGGATGATCTTTTGGTTGAAAAGAATGACTTGCGTGATTCTATTCCGTTCAATTCTAAAGTAACCTTGGGATTGTTGTTGCCTTTTAATGCAAATAAAATAGAGTTTGATTCTATTGAAAAAACTAAAACCCTTTTAAAGAAAAGAAACCTTCATACGCTTGCCTTAGACTTTTACTCGGGTGTTGTTATGGCAGTAAAAGAAGCGGGTCAATTAGGGATTGAAGTAGTTTTGGATGTTGTGGACACCCAGAATGATAAGGCGTATTTACAAGCAGAATTTAAAAATAGAGATTGGTCTAAAACGGATGTGTTGATTGGCCCAATGATTCCATCAAACTTTGATATTCTATCCCTACAAGATAGCCTCAGTCTAATACCTATGGTAGCTCCGCTTTCATCTAACCCTGTGATCAGTAGACCCAATGTATACCAATCGGTTACTTCCCCAGAGTTGTTGAGAGAAAAGATGTTCACTTATTTAAATACGGTTCTCGATTCTACACAAAATGTGTTGATTATCACAGATACCTTGAACAGAGAAGTAGAAAATCAATTACATAATCGTTTCCCCTTTGCTCAGATTTTACGTCCCGAGGCGGGTGGTTATGTAGTTCCGGACTTGATAGATTCTTTATTAGTTGACACCTTATCTAATAAAGTGGTTTTTGAATCTCAGAACTTAGGACTTATCGCCAGTGTAACTTCTTTACTCAATTCACAAGTGTCGAAAGAGCGCGATGTACAATTGTTTACAACCTTTAGATCGAATGCCTATGACGATTCTAATATATCTAAAAAGCAACTGGGGAACTTAAAGTTCACCTATACCGCGGGTGCGTATTCAGATGAGAGTAACCGTTCAGAGGAATTTGATTCCCTCTACGTTAGTTCTTTTGGAGATTTACCCAAACGCGAAGCGTTAAGAGGGTATGACGTAACTATGGATGTAATATTACGCTTTGCACATCAAAAACAGTTGCGTACGAATAGTATTGGAGAAACTGAATACATCGAATCTCGATTTGATTATGTGCCCAACCTCAATGCTGGCTATCAAAATCGTGCGTTCTACTTGTTAGAGCATAGCGGTTATGAAGTTTTTGAAATTAAGAAATGAGGCTTAGAACTCTATTTATCTCAATAGTTTTTGTAATTTTAAGCCCGGTAAATAACTAACAATACTACTAATAACCGGATGTCAAACACCAAATATATATTTGTTACTGGAGGAGTTACTTCTTCCTTAGGAAAAGGAATCATTGCAGCTTCTTTAGCGAAGCTTCTACAAGCACAAAAATATCGTGTCACGATTCAGAAGTTTGACCCCTATATCAATGTCGATCCAGGTACGCTCAATCCGTATGAGCATGGAGAGTGTTTTGTAACGGATGACGGTGCAGAAACCGACTTAGATTTAGGCCATTATGAACGTTTCTTAAACGTTTCCACTTCACAAGCAAACAACGTAACAACAGGGCGAGTTTATCAGAGTGTAATTGATAAAGAACGCAAAGGTGTTTTTCTTGGAAAAACAGTACAGGTTGTACCGCATATCACCAACGAAATAAAAGAACGTATGTGTCTTTTGGGAGAGTCGGGAGATTATGATATAGTAATTACAGAAATCGGAGGTACCGTTGGAGATATAGAATCACTTCCATATGTAGAGGCAGTTCGACAATTAATTTGGGAACTTGGCGATGAGAACGCAATGGTTATACATTTAACCTTAGTTCCTTATCTCTCTGCTGCTGGAGAATTGAAAACCAAGCCAACTCAGCATTCTGTTAAAACGCTAATGGAAAGTGGTGTAAAAGCCAATATCCTTGTATGTAGAACAGAACATGAGATTTCGGATGACATCAAACGAAAGTTAGCCTTGTTTTGCAATGTGAAGCAGGAGGCTGTTATTGAATCTATCGATGCTGAAACCATCTATGATGTTCCTTTATTAATGTTAGATGAAGGCCTAGATCAAGTGGTTTTGAATATGCTGAAGCTAGAAAGCAGAGCAAGTGATTTAGATCAATGGAAAGAGTTTTTAAGAAAACATAAAAACCCAAAAGAGCAAATTACAATTGGTCTGATTGGAAAGTACGTAGAATTACAAGATTCTTATAAATCCATTTTAGAATCTCTAATTCATTCTGGTGCTGCCAATGAAGTTAAGGTTAAAGTTGAATCGATACATTCAGAATTTTTAAATGCTGAAAATGTATTTGAAAAATTAAAGAATCTAGACGGTGTAATTGTTGCTCCAGGTTTTGGAGGTCGAGGTACAGAGGGTAAGATTGACGCTGTTCGTTATGTCCGTGAAAACAATATTCCATTCTTAGGAATTTGTTTGGGAATGCAGATGGCAGTTATTGAACACGCTCGTAACGTTATGGGACTTAAAGATGCCAATTCAATTGAAATGGATGAGCATTGTACCGAGCCATTAATTTCAATTATGGAAAATCAGAAAACAATAACCGATATGGGAGGTACCATGAGGTTAGGTGCTTGGGATTGTGATTTGTCAGAGGGATCTTTGGCACATAAAGCTTACGGTAAAAACACCATTTCGGAACGTCATCGTCACCGTTATGAATTTAATGATCAATACAGAAAGGAAGTTGAGGCTTCTGGACTAAAAGCAACTGGAATTAATCCTAAAACTGGCTTAGTTGAAGTGGTTGAAAATCCAGATCATCCATGGTTTGTGGGAGTTCAATATCACCCAGAATATAAAAGTACTGTACTCAATCCACATCCTTTATTTGTCGATTTTGTACAAGCAAGTTTACAATACAATCATTCAAAATAACCTACTTAATTAGGAACCTAATATTATGGAACAAAAAAAATTTGACCCCTGGCAATTTGTAGGATTTTTCCTTATTGCACTGATTCTTACTTGGATGCTTTACAACCAACCTCCAGTTGATGAAGCTACAAATGAAACCGTAACTCAAACAGAATCTTCGGTAAATGAAACTAGTGAAGCGTCTGCCTCTGTAGTTTTGAGTGACTCGCTTCAGAGTCAGCAATTACAAGCTACTTTTGGTTCTTTTGCAAACTTATTTCAAAGTAATTCTTACGCAGAAGTTAGTTTAGAAAATGAAAAATTAGCTCTAGTTTTTGCTCCTAAGGGAGCTCAAATTTTGAGTTTACGCTTAAAAGAATTTAGCAATTATAAAGAAGAGCCTTTATATCTGATTAAAGAAAATCAAAGTTTCAATTATAGCTTTACCACCACAGATGGAAGGGTGCTGAATTCATCAGATTTTTACTTCACTCCAAAAATCACTGAAAGAAGCGGGAACCAGATTGTAACCCTGACGGCTGCTGTTAGTGCTTCTCAATACATTGTTTTTGAATATCAAATCAATGCAGACAACTACATGATTGATTTTTCGATTCGTTCCGAAGGTATGCGTCGATTGATTAATACAAATGAACAACAACAAATCACTTGGGATTTAAAGGCTTTTAGAAATTCTAGAAGTATTGAGTACGAGAATCGATATCATTTGTTGACTTACGGTTTTGAGGACGATAAAATCGATTATCTATCTGGAGCTTCGGAAGATGAAGAAGAAGATAAAGATGTACACTGGATTTCGTACAAGCAGCATTTTTTCAATTCAATTTTAATTCCATCTAAAGCATTTGAAACGGTAAACTTTACTTCTGAAAGTTTAGTGGATTCGGATATAATAGATCAAGAGTTTACCAAGGTATATCAAACAAAAATACCAGTTGTATCTGATGGAGAAATCAACCAGAAATTCAAATGGTATTTTGGACCAACAGAATACGATACTTTAGCACAATATGAATTGGGATTAGAAGATTCTATTGACTTTGGTTGGGGTATTTTCGGATGGATCAATAAGTATATTTTTACACCGACTTTTAATTTCTTAAGTTCCTTTTTACCTTATGGAATTGCAATTATCGTAATGACCATTTTGGTGCGTTTGGTAATGTCTCCGGTGACCTATAAGTCATATGTTTCACAAATCAAGATGAAGGTTTTGAAGCCAGAGGTTGATGAGATATCCGCAAAGCATAAAGATGACTCTGTAAAACGTCAGCAAGAAACCATGGCTTTGTATTCCAAAGCTGGAGCTAACCCCATGTCGGGATGTTTGCCCGCCTTGATTCAACTACCAGTTTTTTATGCACTTTTCAGTTTCTTCCCAGTAGCTTTTGCTTTACGCCAAAAAAGCTTCTTATGGGCCGATGATTTATCTTCTTATGATTCTGTGTACGACTTAGGATTCAATATTCCTTTTTATGGAGATCACATCAGTTTGTTCCCTATTTTGGCTTCTATCGCAATCTTCTTTTATACCATGATGACGGCAGGCCAACAGGCTGCTCCACAACAGCCAGGTATGCCCAATATGAAGGTGATCATGTACCTCATGCCTTTAATGATGTTATTCTTTTTCAATAACTACGCTAGTGGTTTGAGCTTGTATTACTTCGTTTCAAATGTACTTACTATTGTTTTGATGCTCGTTATTAAACACTTCATTGTAGACGATGCTAAAATTTTGACACAGCTTGAAGAGAACAAGAAGAAGCCTAAGAAGAAAGGTGGTTTTTCAGCTCGTTTGCAACAGGCTATGGAACAAGCAGAGCAACAGAAAAAGATGAAAGGAAAGAAGTAAGCGTATAGCATGCTTTTGTTAGGGTCCTGTCAAGATTCTATTTATTATCTTTGTATCATGAAAAAGAAAGTCGTTGTTGGCCTCTCTGGAGGTGTCGATTCTAGTGTTGCTGCATATTTGCTCCAAGAGCAAGGTTATGAAGTTATCGCTCTTTTCATGAAAAATTGGCACGATGAAACCGTTACACTTTCCAATGAATGTCCTTGGTTAGAGGACAGTAACGATGCTATGATTGTTGCCGATAAGCTTGGTATCCCTTTTCAAACCGTAGACTTGAGTGTTGAGTATAAGGATCGTATTGTGGATTATATGTTTGCTGAATATCAAAAAGGCCGTACGCCAAACCCAGATGTTTTGTGTAATCGCGAAATCAAGTTTGATGTCTTTATGGACATTGCACTTTCACTTGGTGCTGATTATGTTGCTACTGGACACTATTGTCGTACCGATATCCACGTTAATGCAGACGGTAAATCCGTTCACCGTTTATTGAGTGGGGCAGATTCCAACAAAGATCAATCGTATTTTTTGTGTCAATTGACCCAAGAACAATTATCGAAGGTTTTATTTCCTATTGGTGAATTACAGAAGTCAGAAGTTAGAGAAATTGCAGCTGAACAAGATTTGATTACAGCCGACAAGAAAGATTCTCAAGGTCTTTGTTTTATAGGAAAAGTAAGTTTACCAGATTTTTTACAACAAAAACTTTTAGCCAAGCAAGGCGATATTATAGAAATTTCCGAGTCTAACGAAGCCTATAGCCAACCACAAGAATCATTTGCAACTCAAAAAGATTCATTACTCTACCACAGTACCAAAAGAAGATATCATATTACTGACGGAAAACGCGTTGGTGCCCATCAGGGAGCTCATTTTTTCACCAAGGGGCAACGTAAAGGCTTGGGTGTTGGAGGTACTCCAGAACCCTTGTTTATTATAGATACTGATGTGGAGGAAAACATCGTTTACACAGGTCAAGGTAAGCAGCATCCTGGTCTATTACGACGTGGTTTGCTGGTGTCACAAGATGAGGTTCATTGGGTAAGAGACGACCTCAAAATCACGCTTGGCGAAACCTTGGATGTTCAAGCCCGAATTCGGTATCGACAACCTCTAGAAAAAGCAACACTGTACTGTGAAAAAGAAGGTTTGTTTGTATTGTTTGACAGTCCACAAACAGCAATTAGTGAAGGACAATTTGTTGCATGGTATGCAGGTGAAGAACTTCTTGGTTCGGGTGTTATATCCTAAGCTTTTACCGTTTCTTTTTGTGTCACAGTATCAAAATCTAAAACCACTTGATTGTGTAATATATCTTCGAAAGTTTCTTCTTTGCGAATCAGGTGTGCTTTTTTATTGACCCATAATACTTCCGCTGGACGGAACCTTGAATTATAATTGCTAGCCATGGTTTGACAGTAAGCACCTGCATTTCGAAAGACTAGATAATCACCTTCATTGATTTCATTTATTTTACGGTTGCTTCCAAATGTATCCGTTTCACAGATATATCCTACTACAGAGTAAAAACGCTCTCGTCCTTTGGTGTTCGAAATATTTTCTATTTCATGATGAGAACCATAAAACATGGGTCGGATGAGGTGGTTGAATCCGCTGTCGATTTGAGCAAAAACGGTTGAGGTTGTCTGTTTTACTACATTTACTTTGGATATAAAATAACCAGCTTCACTTACTAAAAATTTACCAGGCTCAAATGCTAGCGTCAATTCCCTGCCGTATTCTGTACAAAAGTCATTGAATTTCTCGGTTAAGCGCTCTCCCAATTCTTCAATATTGGTTTCAATATCTCCAATTTTATAAGGCACTTTAAATCCTGAACCAAAGTCAATGAAACTGAGGTCTCTGAAATTTTTTGCAGTTTCAAATAAAATCTCAGACGCATGTAGAAAAACATCGATATCTAGAATATCACTTCCGGTATGCATGTGAATCCCGTTGATATTCATTTTGGTGTTTTCGGTAATCCGAATTAAATGGGGTATTTGATGAATTGAAATTCCAAATTTGGAATCTATATGACCTACAGAAATATTCGAATTTCCTCCTGCCATCACGTGTGGGTTTATTCGAATACAAACGGGTACTGTTGGATATTTACTTCCGAATTGCTCTAAAATAGA
>JABAZL010000131.1 GCA_018608425.1 Flavobacteriaceae bacterium | reverse complement strand
GCGTAAATACCCTTGTGTATATTGCTGTTGTCTTACTGCTGCTATCTCCTAAACCTTTTTGAATATGCCGTAAGCGAGCTCCCTGGCCTAAATGATGGTGTAAAAATTGTAAAACAAAGCCTTAAATCGAAAAGTAGGCGTTTGTAGTGATCCTTCTTTTTGAAGGGATGGAGTATTAATAAGCGTGCGCGAAAAAACGCAAGGCAGGTAGATCGTAATTGTAGAAAAGTTGTTGTGCGTAGTATTTTATTTTTCAAGCTGGTTTTTTGCATTTTCAAACTCTCTCAGACATTCGTTTAAATCCTTTCCCTCTTTATGAACACATTCACAAAAATCGCACCCGACTGCTTCACTTATTGAATCCATAAATTGTTTTTTACAATCTGATAATGAGTTCCTAGGCATCGCGTCATATCCAAATCGAGCAAATACAATCGTAAGTGCCACAGTAATAATTACTCCAGTGAAAAATAGTAAAGGAAATTTTGTACTGTATTTTGTAGGTTTCTGGATTATTCCAAGGTTCGAGAATTGTTTAAATGGTAAAATGTATCTTAGTCTATCGTAATGCCAAACAAGAAGATATAGATTGGCGAGAACCATTAAGGGTGAAGTCACAATAGAACCTTCAAAACGCACTGCATATGAGAGTAACCAAATATTCACAATAATTGGAAAATATAATAATGCTCCAATAATTACAGTCCTTGGTATAATCAATAAAATAGCGGCAATGACTTGGGCAATACCAATGAATGAATAATAATAGCCTGTATGGTGCAAAGCTTCTAGGTATGTTCCCATGGGGTGTATAGTCGATAATCCGCTAGCGAATCGTTCTCCTATAATTTTCACCATTCCAGCAACGATGAAGGCGTATGCCAATGTCAGACGACAAAAAATCGAGAACAACCAAAACCATCTGTTTCTTTTGATTTTAAGATAGAATTGTTCAAATGATGAAAAAGTATTCAATTGATTGTTAATGTTTTTATACATTGTTGTAGTCTCGTCGTTTATTACTCTGAACTTGGTAAAACCTCCCCTTCAATCATTGGTATTATTAAGTTTTTGATTAGTTTATAAAAATCACTGAATTCATATCTAAAATTGCTTCTAAAATATCATTAAATTGATTTGTTTAAATACTATAAATAAGATATTTATCAGAACCTAAATGTAATTCATTTCCATAAAGAAACAGGTTTGGGTGCAGTTATTTCAAATATAATAAAAAATCAAATTTCTCTAATAGAGCACTTTAAATAAATTCAAGCTGTATGGAATAGGTAATAATACCTTTTAGGCAAACAAGTGGTGTATAGCCTCTGGAATCCGGAGTAATTTTTGTGTAGTAGGGTCAAGGTAACACCATTGCGTACTGCACTGAGCAACGAGGGAAGTGCTATCGGCTAAGTAAAAACGAACCTTACGTTCGCTCATAAAGCCAGCAGTAAGTTCCACATGAGTAGCCACACGCAGGCTATCGCCCAATTTTGCCTGTCGTTTGTATTCGATGTGGTGGGAGCGAACCACCCATAGACCAAAAGCTTCTGTTTTATCTGCAATCAGCGATTGCCAATGTGCACCAGCAATGTCTTGTACCCATTGTAAGTACTGGACATTGTTTACATGCAGCAGCTCGTCTAAGTGTGCTTCGGTAACTTCAATAGTTTGTTCAAAGGGTTCCATTTATTTCTTTTGTAGGGTTACTTCAAACATTTTACTCCAGTTTTTTCCAGTAATAAAAAAGGTTTTTCGCCCGGGATGATAGGCAATGCCGTTCAGTACATCCAAGCCTTGAATCTGCTCTACTTTGCTTCGTAGACCCTCAAAATCAATAATTCCGTCAACCGCACCGTTCTTTGGGTTGATGATTAAAACCACATCCTTTTGCGCCTGATACGTATTAGCATATAGCGCTCCGTTTACCCATTCGAGTTCATTAATTTTGGTAATAATGGTTTTATTAGTAGTCGCTTCTATATAAGAAGTCTCTTTTTGTGTTGTTGCATCTAAGGTCCATATTTTTGCAGATCCATCGGATTTATAAAGCACAGTTCCGTCGTTACACAAACCCCAACCTTCTTTGCTTTGTCCATAAGTAAAACTACGTTCCATTGCCATGCTATCTTGATCGTAGATAAAGCCGGTATTTTCTTGCCAAGTAAGTTGAATAATTTTCCCATTGATCAGCGTGAGACCCTCCCCGAAATAAGTAGCATCCAAATCGATTTGTTTTTCTACTGCTCCAGTTTTGTAGTTCACCCTCCTCAGACTCGATTTACCTCTAAGCCCTGTACTCTCATACAAGCGCTCTCCGTCAAATTCTAGGCCTTGGGTATAGGCTTGCTTGTCGTGCGGAAATTCATTGAGTAGGGTGTAGGTATAGAGGTTCGGTGCCGTTTTATTTAACAAACGTACGTTGGTTGTTGTACTGATTTTTTTTCCTTCAATAAAAACTACAGCCTCGGCTGGAATATCGCCAAGTAAAGCATCTTCAGGAAAAACATAGGTTGGTGCTATTCGTGCTCCTCTCAAAGAAAACTGAACGGAGTCATAAGCAATTTTTTTTCTTTTTTGAATGGTCAAGTGTAGGGTGTCTCCTGTTACAAAAGTCTTCTGATTGGCTTTTATTTTAAATTTGGGAGCATTGTTTTCATTACCACAGCTTTTGAGGGCAATGATAGTCAGGAGCATAGTAATCCATTTCATAGATAATATTTTAGTTAAAAATAGTTTATGAAATTTAGACCACAAAATGATTGTGCAAAAAGAGTTTGCACTGTATATTTGCACCGGGCAAGTTCTATACAACCAGCTCCTGTTGAATCCCCCAGGGCGGGAACGCAGCAAGGGTAGACGGTCGTAGCGGTGTGATGTAGGTCGCTTGCCCTTTTTTTCTTTACAAACACTTATGAATCAAGTCGTATTAGTTACAGGCGCTTCTTCAGGTTTAGGAAAATCGATAGCTTTTCATTTGCACAAACTCGGATATACAGTCTACGGAACAAGTAGAAACCCTGAACAATATTCCGAAACATTCCCATTCACATTAGTACAACTCGACGTTACCAAAAAAGATTCGATTACTCAATTGATTCAGACATTAAAAGAAAAAGAACACCGCATTGATGTATTGATTAACAATGCTGGTGTCGGAATTACTGGCCCCGTTGAAGAAACTTCGTTGGATGCCATGCGAGCCAATTTCGAAACCAATTTCTTTGGCCCTTTGGCAATGATTCAAGCGGTTCTTCCCATCATGCGTAAGCATACCGATGGAGCCATCATCAACATTACTTCTATTGCAGGTTACATGGGCCTTCCTTTCCGAGGGGCTTATTCTGCCTCCAAAGGGGCGCTTAATATTATCTCGGAAGCCTTACGCATGGAAATTGCTGCACAAGGAATTCGAGTTATGACGCTTGCTCCGGGAGATTATGCAACGGATATTGCATCGAGACGCTATCATGAGGCAGTAATAGAAAATTCTCCTTACCAAAATACTTATCAAGAAAGCCTAAATACTATGGACGCTCATGTAGACTCTGGAAATGACCCCATAGAAATAGCCTTAAAAGTTGCGGCTTTACTTCGTAAGAAAACCCCGAAACCACATTATGTCGTTGGTTCCTTTTTACAGAAATTTTCGATAACCCTAAAAAAAATCCTTCCTCAAAAAGCGTACGAAAAACTCCTAAAGAATCATTATAAACTCTAATTTTGCATTAAACTTTAACTTATGAAATTTTTTATTGACACTGCCAACCTTGACCAAATCAAAGAAGCCGAAGCCCTTGGGGTTTTAGATGGTGTAACCACCAATCCATCACTTATGGCTAAAGAAGGAATCACAGGACGTGATAACATCTTAAAGCATTATGTTGCTATTTGTGAAGCCGTTGAAGGTGACGTGTCTGCTGAAGTAATTGCGACCGACATCGAAGGAATGATCAGAGAAGGAGAGGAGCTTGCCTCTTTACATCCTCAGATTGTTGTTAAAATCCCTATGATTGAAGATGGAATCAAAGCCTTAAAATATTTTTCAGACCAAGGAATTCGTACCAATTGTACTTTGATTTTTTCTGCTGGACAGGCCTTATTAGCTGCCAAAGCGGGTGCAACATACGTTTCTCCCTTTATTGGTCGTTTAGATGATATTTCTACTGATGGTCTGAATTTGATTCAAGAGATTAGAGACATTTACGATAACTATGATTTTGGAACCGAAATTCTTGCAGCATCTGTACGCCATACCATGCACATCATCGATTGTGCAAAAATTGGTGCGGATGTAATGACGGGACCTTTAAGTTCTATCAAAGGCTTAATGAAACACCCACTTACTGACAGTGGATTGGCTCAATTCTTAGCCGATCACCAAAAAGGAAACTAAGACTTTTCTGTATACCATTTAGGGTGCGCTGCTATGGCTTTTTCATAGATAGGGCACCCTTTTTCATGCGCTCCTTCTAAGTAACCGTTCCCCATCAAAAATTCTTTGGTGATCTCTTTTCCTGTGAATTTAAAAATTGTTTTGAATAGCTTGATCCATCCTTCAATGGGAAGGGGATGATTTTGATTCAGCCAGTTTTCGAAAGATCCTGTAGTTTTTTGAAGCTGAAGAATTTGATTCGCATTGTGAATGATAGCGGTAATTTTGCCTCGCATCCGAATGATGCCTGAATTGTCTAATAGGGTTTCAATATCCTTTTCCGTAAATGCGGCAATTGCTTTTATATTGAAATCAGCATAGACTTTTCGAATCGAATCTTTTTTATTTAAAATGGTGTCCCATGACAAACCTGCCTGATTGATTTCGAGGATTAAACTCCCAAAGAGTTCGTTGTCGTTTTCAGCTTTAAAACCGTATTGAGTATCGTGATACACCTTGTGTAGACTAGACAAGGTTCCATCAACAGCTGAAATACAATAGGAGTTTACTACTTCCATTAGGGGTTGTTTTTCTGTAAAATTTCTTTAAAGTTTGGGGCGTAAAAATTACCAAATCCCTCAAGAATTATTCCATTCTCATCAATTACAATTCCTTTGTTGAGTAGGGTTAAAACCCATTTTTTACTTGCATCTTCAAAATCTACAAAGGCATATTGATTCGACGTATCAATTTCCATTACCTTCTGGTAATCCTGCACTAGTTTGTTGTAAGGTTGAATGCAAATCCCAACATAGCGAAACCCTGGAAATTCTTCCTCATAGCGCTTAACACGATCTTGTGTTTTTTTATAATGATTCATCTGGGTTTGTGACCAAAAGTAAAGAACGGTTGGTTTTCCATTTAAGGCCGAGAGGCTTGATTTTTTTTGAAAAGTGGTGTCTTCAAGTGTAATTTCGGGTAATTCCTTATTTATTTGCATTTTCTGCAACGAAGCTTGAAGACTCATGATCTCAATTACGTACTCTGGAGAGGTATTAACTGTAATAAAATACTTCAAAAAGCGATCGTGTTCCTTGAAGTTTTTAAAATTGATTAGCTCTTCATAGGCTACAGAACGAGCAAGATTGTTTCTCAAATCTTCGGTAGCAACCAAATTATCGATAATGGCCAAACGTCTAATATTGAAGTCTGTACTGTTCTTTGCTTGAAAAAAACTTTCCCCAGCTAAAAGAGCTTCTTGATTCAAAAAGTTAAGCATATAGGTTATGTAAGGGTCGAAAAAAGCCAACTCTCGCTCTCCATAATTCAGATATTTTCTGAAATTGAAATAGGAACTGTCTTGTTCTTTGATTTGCTCTTTCCCTCTGATTAGGGCATAGCGTTCTTTTCTGTTGGCATAAGGGTATACATAAGCAGCTTGTGAGATAATCTTTGCTCTTGGAGTTAATTGGTTTAAAGAATCAAAACGAATCCAATTTCTTTTCTTTTCTTCCAGTAAAGAATCAATTACTTTTCCAAATTTAAAACTATTTTGAGCGTATTGTGAGGATAAAAAACTGGTCTCGCGCTGCAATGATAAATAAACTTCCATTAAAAAATTATTTTTTGCAGAACCCCGTCCAGAAAAAACAAGGGAAGAATCGAAATCGGTAGTATTGGTTCTAAACCAAAGACTATCGCCATTTTCTAAAATTAAATTTTGACTTTCAGGAAAATGTTCAAATTTATAAATCCCGTATTTGAGGGAATCATAGCTTCTTGAAAAGCGATTTTTATCGTCTAAAACAAGGGTGTCTAGTAGTTTATTGTTTTTGTAAAGCGATACTTTTTCGGAAGAAGGATTGATTATTTGACCGCCTAGAAAGACACCATCACGGGTAGAATTGGAACTGCAAGAGCAAATGCAAAACAACAAACCAATATAAAATCCCTTTTTCATTTATTCTCTTCGTTTAGCTAGACAAATAAACCACCGTATTTAATACTACAAGTTAAAAAAAATATTGATTACGCTATCTATTTGCTTACTTTTGCGCTATTAAAAAAAATGATTTATGTTATCTGTTTCTAATCTTTCGGTTCAATTTGGTAAACGCGTTCTCTTTGACGATGTAAACGTCACTTTTTCTGGCGCAAACTGTTATGGAATCATAGGTGCTAACGGGGCAGGTAAATCAACTTTCTTGAAAATTATTTCTGGTCAACAAGAAGCTAATTCTGGATCTGTTCATTTAGAATCTGGAAAACGCTTATCTGTTTTAGAACAAAATCACAACGCTTTTGATGAGTATACTGTTCTAGATACGGTCTTACGTGGAAATAAGGAGCTTTTTAAGGTGAAAGCTGAAATGGATGCGATCTATGCTAAAGAAGATTTTTCGGATGCAGATGGCGATCGAGTAGGTGCTTTGCAAATTATTTTTGAAGAAATGAACGGTTGGAATGCCGACAGTGAGGCAGCAACCCTACTATCTTACCTCGAAATTCCTCCTACGCTTCATTACAACACGATGGTTGATTTAGATGGAGTTCAAAAAGTACGTGTTTTGCTCGCGCAGGCTTTATTTGGAAATCCTGATGTTTTGATCATGGATGAGCCTACCAACGACCTGGATTATGAAACCATCGCTTGGTTGGAACAATTTCTAGCAAATTATGATCATACTGTGATTGTTGTATCGCATGATCGACATTTCTTGGATGCGGTTTGTACTCATATTTCGGATATTGATTTCGGAAAAATAAATCACTTTTCAGGAAACTATACTTTTTGGTACGAATCGAGTCAATTAGCGGCTCGCCAGCGTGCACAACAGAACAAAAAAGGAGAAGAGAAGAAGAAGGAATTACAAGAGTTTATTGCTCGATTTTCTGCAAACGTTGCTAAGTCTAAACAGGCAACATCTCGTAAAAAGATGATCGAGAAATTGAATATTGAAGAAATCAAACCTTCCTCTAGACGATACCCTGCCATCATATTCGAACAAGATCGAGAAGCAGGAGATCAAATACTTAATATAGAAAATCTTTCCTATGTGCAGGAAGGAGAAACCTTATTCAGTAAGGTTAACGTTAATCTTGGTAAAGCCGACAAAGTAGTGGTTTATTCAAAAGATTCGAGAGCTGTTACTGCTTTTTATGAAATCCTGAATGGAGAAAAAAAGGCAGCTTCTGGAAACTTCCAATGGGGAGTTACTACCGGTCAAACCTACCTTCCCCTTGATCATGACTCTTATTTTGAGGATGGGGAACTCAATTTAGTAGATTGGTTACGTCAGTTTGCACTTACCGAAGAAGAACGAGAAGAAGTATATATCCGTGGTTTCTTGGGGAAGATGATCTTTAGCGGAGAAGAAGCATTAAAGAAATCTGACGTTTTATCAGGAGGTGAAAAAGTTCGCTGTATGTTATCTAAAATGATGATGAGCAGATCCAATGTACTTTTAATGGATGAACCAACGAATCATTTGGATTTAGAGTCCATTACTGCATTGAATAATGCCCTTACAAATTTCAAAGGAACCCTTTTGTTTACTACACACGATCATGCTTTTGCACAAACTGTTGGTACACGAATTATTGAACTTACTCCCAAGGGAGTTATCGATCGTTTCATGACCTTTGATGAATATATGACTGATCCTAAGTTGAAGGAAATGCGACTTAAAATGTATTCCTAACTGCCAGTCAATTAGTTAAGTGTATTTTTTAGATTATTTTTTTGGATAGCAACAATAAAATACTACATTTGAGACGCCTTAAATTTTTATTCTCAAAGAATACGCTTACAATATACACTGCTGTTTCCTATTGAAACAAATCCCTTTTTACATATAAATTTTTGGCAAAATTCAGTTATCCAAAACCACCTTTGGTAGGGTTTAATTGAGAAAAGAAATTAATTAACGATCTGCCAGAGATGTTGAGGGTCTATACAGAGAGTAGGTTTTGGGGTCTTTTCCCTCGATAACATCTCTGGTTTCGTTAATTCATGCTTTAAGCAAAAGCAATGTAAATCAAAATCACAATTGCTGCAATAACAATTCCCATTGGCTTTACAAGTTTCCATGGAGTAATATCGACTTGCTTTGTGTATTCTAATTCAAATTCTTCTGTTCTTGGTTTGAAGTATCCTATAGCAAGCATCAACAATACATTGAACGAGAATAAGATTGCCATCACGTGTAAATAGTGAGGGTAGGTACCCCCTGCGGCTTCGACTTCGCCTTTGAGGTAAAACTGACTGAAACAGTAAAGAACAACGCCCGAAAGCATAGCAACTTTTGCGGCAACTGCGGGAACTCTTTTAGTTAAATACCCTACAATGATAATGGTTAAAATGGGTATGCTATAACACCCATTCACCTCCTGTAGATAACCAAAGAGCCCATCGGGTGCATTGGCAATGGTAGGAGCAATAAGCATAGAAAATAAGGCTAATCCAATTCCAAAGGTTTTTCCAGCTTTTACAACTTCTTTTTCTGTAGCGTCTTTTTTGAAATATTGTTTGTAAATGTCTAGCCCAAATAAGGTTACTGAACTGTTTAGTGCTGAATTAAAAGAACTTAAAATTGCACCAAAAAGTACTGCTGCAAAAAAGCCAACCAACGATACCGGTAATACTTTAGCAACCAACATTCCATAGGATTGATCTCCTTGAGATGCATCCAGTTCATTTCCAAAGATATGGTACGCAATAATTCCAGGGAGTACAACGATAATTGGACCTAGAATTTTAACAAAACCAGCATATATAAGCCCTTTTTGACCTTCAATTAAATTTTTAGCTCCAAGCGCACGTTGAATAATTGCCTGATTGGTTCCCCAATAAAACAACTGCACAAGCATCATTCCAGTGAATAATGTTGAAAAAGGAATAGAAGAATCAGATGCTCCCATTACTTTTAGCTTTTCAGGATTGGATACAACCAAGGCTTCAATACCATGCATTATACTCCCATCACCGATATACATCAAACCAAATACAGGTACAAGGGTACCACCAATTAAAAGTCCAACAGCATTTACAGTATCAGAAACTGCAACTGCTTTTAAACCTCCAAAAATTGCGTATAAAGAACCAACTATTCCAATGGACCAGACCGTAATGGTTAGTGCGGTTTCATCTGATACACCAAGTACGGTTGGAACATCGAACATTCCGTTCAACGCGAGTGACCCAGAATATAAAACGATTGGAAGCAATACTACCATATAGCCACTCAAAAACAAACCAGACGTAATGGTTTTGGTCATGGTGTCGTATCTTTTTTCTAAAAACTGTGGTATTGTTGTGATTCCTCCTTTAAGATATCGCGGCAACAAAACAATGGCAGTAACCACCATAGTCAATGCTGCGAGAGTTTCCCATGCCATGACCAGTATTCCTTCTTTATAAGCTGCACCATTAAGCCCAACTAATTGTTCTGTTGATAGATTGGTAAGTAAAAGAGATCCGGCAATTACAACTCCAGTAAGGCTTCTACCTCCAAGAAAATACCCATCGGATGAAGTCTCATCTGTGTTTCTTGTTGCTAAATAAGCTATGATACCTACTAACGCCGTAAAGGCAATAAAAATAAAGAAATGCATAATTTGGTTTAAATAATTTGAACCTTCAATATAACCAAAGTATTCTTAAAGTGAATGGTTGGTATACTATTATTTTAGTGATTCTACTATACGAACAGCAAGGTCTAGTTCGTCTTCATGAACAAACACTTCTTGTAGTCCAGGAGCCACCATTCCAAACCCGGCTAAACGTGCTGATTCTGAATCATCTTTGATTACCGCTACAATTTTTTCTTCTTCTAGCGCATTCCTAAGGGCAAGTACATCAATAGCATTTCCGGTAAAAATTTTAATAAAGCCTTGGGATTGATTCATGGGTATGTAGATTAAGATTTATTGTATTTACTATTCCAAATCGCAGGATTGAAATTTTTTCCAAGCGCAAATCCATAAAAGATTACGATGGCTGCAATTCCTTTAAACATAAAGAAATAGGTCATCCAATAAACACCCCAGTCATTTGCTTTCGAAAACAAACCAACAGGGACCAATTGGGTTGCAAACCAACTCAGTAGCAAAATCAGTGCAAATAAATTTGGAATGGATTTAAAAGGCCACATCATCACTTTTCTGAACGGATGTAAATCATTCCCCCATTTATGAATTAAATAATAATATCCATTTCCAATGGGAGCAAAAAGTAATGGATCATCTGTGTTTTCTAATTTGAAAAGCTTGGAAGGCGCCATAATTTTATAATTCCCTAATCTGGTATTGTGAAGTGTGTTCAGATGATTAATCTCATCAAAGGCAGCTTGTGGTATTTCATTCTTAAAATACTTCGAATCTAAGAAGCGAAGACGAAAATCAATACAAGTTTTTTTAATGTCATCAATATGAAAAATACGATTGCGTTCCAAATGATCAACATCAAACTGATTTAAATTTTCTTCTGCAATTTCTTCGTTAGAAACGAAACTATTAGATGTGAAGACCGGATCAGTAGGAGTAGTGCTTGTTCGTATTAATTCTTCTTTAATGTTGGTGTTCGAAAATAGGTTCAACTTCATAATCTACGTCATTTATCAAGTCAAAATTAAACATTAATTATTAAAAACCCACATCAGAATTTCAAATATAAACGATTATGCTAACGCAAAGTAGCTCCAAAATTATCTTCAAATTCTTTTTGAAGTTTTTGCATGATGCGATCAACGTTTTTATCTGTTAGGGTTTTGTGTGGATCACCAAAATAAAAACTCATCCCATAGGATTTCTTTCCATCGGGAAGATTCTTACCTTCATAAACATCAAAAAGCGATACTCTTTTCAAGAGTTTTCGATCAGTCTTGTAGGCAGCTGCTTCCAAATCTGCAAAACGTACATCACTATTAATAAGCAATGCAAAATCTCTTCTTGAAGTTGGAAATTTCGAAATTTCTTCAATAAGAATCTCTTTCTTGAAAGCATATTTGTAAATGGTATCCCAATCAAAATCGGCATACAATACTTGAGCATCTACAGAAAAGTTTTTGGTTATTTTCGATTGTACAACACCAAAGTCGACCAATACGTTCTTGTGCAGACTCAATGAAAGCCCTTCAGAGAACACATCATTTGTAGTTACTTCTTCAGTAATAGCAGTGATTCCAAGGCGGGATAATACATTGATCACAATGGCCTTTAAATCAAAGAAACTGGATTTGGTGGAGGGACTGTTCCAAAGTTCGGAATGTTTGTTTCCAGTGATGCAAATTCCGAGCCTTTTCGATTCTTTATATGTTTTTTCAAACGTGCTGTAGGTTTTCCCGAACTCATAAATATTCAAATCCTTTTGCTGACGATTGCTGTTAAACTGAACAACTTCAAGCATCGAAAATAAAAGGCTAGAACGCATTTGCGATAGGTCTTGACCTAATGGATTCAGCAAGTTAACCTTTGCCACATCGTCTAATTGCTTACTTAAGCCTGCATAGGCTGGATTTGTCAAGGAGTTATTCATAACTTCAGAAAAACCATGACCAACCAATAGCTGTGCTGCAGTTTGTTCAACTTTGTGTGGACTTTTTAAGTCAAAAGATGGGAAAACAGTATGAAGGCTTGAACTTACTTCAATATTATTGTATCCATATACTCGTAAAATCTCTTCAATTACATCCGCTTCTCTAGTAACATCTACGCGGTAGCGTGGAATGGTCATTGCAAATCCATCTTCGTTTACATTATAAACTTCAATTTCTAATGAGTTTAAGATTTTTATCAACGTGTCTTTTGGAATTTCACTACCAATTACTTGCGTGATTTTTGCATAACTTATAAAAAGGTTCACTTTTTCGGTAAGCGGCTGTGTATGCTCTTGAATTTCGCTACTAATTTTACCACCTGCGATATCTTGAATTAAAATTGCAGCAGTTTTTAGTGCATAAATCCCTATTTCAGGATCAATTCCTCGTTCAAATCGAAAAGAAGCATCTGTATTAAGACCGTGTCTTTTGGCAGATTTACGAATACTCACAGGATTAAAATATGCACTTTCAAGAAAAATACTCGTAGTAGTATCGGAAACTCCAGAATCTTGACCACCAAAAACTCCTGCTAAACACAAGGGGTTGTTGTCATCGCAAATCATCAGGTCATCCTGATGAAGTTCACGCTCAATTCCATCTAATGTTGTGAATTTTGTTCCAGATGCTAAGGTTTTTACTCGAATTTTACCTTCAATCTTCTCTGCATCAAAAGCATGTAAAGGTTGACCTAGATCGTGTAGGATATAATTTGTAGCGTCAACAACATTGTTCTTTGGAGAAATTCCAATGGCTTTCAAACGATTTTGAAGCCATTCTGGTGACGGCTTAACTTCTATATCGGATAGGGTTAATCCATAGTACTGAGGTGCCCGTTCGGTATCGTCAACTTCAACAGTTATTACATTGCTTGTATCTGTAATTTTAAATTTATCAGTGTGTGGTGTTTTCCACTCAGAACTTACTCCAATTTGGTTACAACCCGCTTTTAAGTCTCGGGCAACACCCATATGACTCATCGCATCAGACCGGTTTGGTGTTAATCCGATTTCAATTACAATATCAGTCTCAATATTGAAAATTTCAGAACAAGGAGTCCCAGGAACTAAAGCATCATCTAAAACCATAATACCATCATGAGATGCGCCAAGACCCAATTCGTCTTCAGCACAAATCATTCCCAAGCTTACTTCGCCCCGTATTTTACTTTTCTTAATTTCAAACGCATTGTCGTCAGCATCATAGAGTAGGGTACCGACAGTAGCAACAGGGACTTTCTGTCCGGCAGCTACATTGGGCGCTCCACATACAATTTGAACCGGTTCGTCTGCACCAAGATTGATTTGTGTAACTCGCAAACGATCTGCATTGGGATGCGGTTCACATGAGATTACTTCTCCAACAACAACACCTTTCAAACTTCCCTTAACAGATTCAAAAGGAGTAGTACCTTCTACTTCAAGTCCTAAATCGGTGAGTAGTTCTAGTTGCTTTTCTAAAGAAATATCTATTTTTAGATATTGTTGTAGCCAATTATGGGAAACTTTCATGCGTTTAATGTTTTGTCTTTGAGAACTTCAAATATAAATCAAAAGGGTGTTTTATTTTAATCCTCAATAAGCTACAAATATAAGCATCTGTGACCTAAAAAAAAGTACTAGCTAATGTAATTCCAAATGTTTTTGTGTGCTGTGATTTTAGAATATGTAATTCGAACTTCTCGATGCGTTTTATCTACAAGTTCAGGATCTTCTGTTATTATTTTTTTAGCATAATAACGAGCTGTTTTAAGAAGTTCTTGATCTTTTAAAAGATCTGCGATTTTAAGTTCTAATACCCCACTTTGTTGGGTTCCCATAAGATCACCAGGTCCACGCAATCGCAGATCAACTTCTGCTATTTCAAAGCCATCGTTTGTCTGAACCATTGTCTGTAGTCGGGTACTGGCAACTTTAGATTTTTTATGACCGCTCATTAAGATGCAGTAACTCTGATCATTTCCTCTACCAACACGCCCACGTAACTGATGTAATTGAGATAAACCGAAGCGTTCAGCACTTTCAATAATCATAACCGATGCATTGGGTACGTTTACACCAACTTCTATTACAGTAGTTGCAACCATAAGCTGGGTTTTTCCTTCCACGAAACGTTGCATCTCAATATCTTTATCTTTTGGTTTCATTTTTCCATGAACGATACTGATGCGATAGTCTGGTAAAGGAAATTCCCGAGTCAAACTTTCATATCCATCCATCAGATCTTTGTAATCCATTTTTTCAGATTCTTGAATCAAGGGATACACAACATAGATTTGCTTTCCTAATTTAATTTCTTCCCGAATGAATTGGAAAACTTGAAGTCGATTGGAATCACTTCTTAGAACAGTTTTGATGGACTTTCTCCCCGGAGGAAGCTCGTCAATTACAGAAATATCCAAATCCCCATACACACTCATTGCTAAGGTTCTTGGAATTGGAGTAGCTGTCATTACTAGAACATGAGGTGGTAACGTGTTCTTGCGCCAAAGTTTTGCTCGTTGTGCCACACCAAAACGATGTTGTTCATCAACAATAGCAATTCCTAAGTTTTTAAAGCGTACTTTTTCTTCGATGAGTGCATGGGTTCCGATGAGTATGTGGAGGCTTCCATCTTCTAATGCTTGGTGTATTTCTTTACGTTGAGCAGTTTTTGAAGATCCAGTTAAAAGGGCTATGTTCAATGGCATTCCGCCTAGGCTTTCTTCTAATGACTTGTAGTGTTGCTGTGCTAGTATTTCTGTAGGTGCCATCATACACGCCTGAAAACCATTGTCTAGACCAATGAGCATACTCAACAAGGCAACCATAGTCTTACCAGAACCTACATCCCCTTGTAACAAACGATTCATTTGTTTACCCGTACCCATATCGTTTCTAATTTCTCGAACAACACGTTGTTGTGCATTGGTGAGCTGAAAGGGGAGGTACTTGGTGTAAAACTCGTTGAAATTGACTCCTACATTTTCAAATACATACCCTTTTACTTTTTGTTTCTGCAAACGATTCTTCTGCAATAACTGCATTTGAATGTAAAAAAGCTCTTCAAATTTCAATCGAAATTGTGCCCGAGTCAATTGGTGCTGATTTGCCGGAAAATGAATTTGAATGGTAGCTTCTTTTCTAGAAATCAGTTTTAGTTCTTCTATAATATAGGTAGGGAGTGTTTCGTGAAACTCTTTGTGAACCTGACGAAACAGATGTTCCATAGATTGTTTCATCACACGCTGACTAATACCCTTGTTAATGAGTTTCTCTGTTGACGGATAAACGGGGTGAAATGCACCCAAATTACTTTGTTTGTATTCGTCTTCTGGGGTTAGCTCTGGATGGGCGATAGAGGCCTTACTACCGTACCAGTTTAGCCGGCCAAAGACAATATAGGTGGTGTTCTTTTTTAGGCTTTCTTGAATCCACTTATACCCCCTAAACCATACCAACTCTATGGTTGATGAGCCATCTGAAAATATAGCTGCCAAACGCTTTCCTTTTGCCTGCGGAATGATTTTGTGGGACAGGATGGTTCCTTTAATCTGAACTTCTGAAGTATTCTGTGGTAATTTGCTAATCGCATAAAAAGTAGTACGATCTATATATCGATTGGGAAAAAAGTGCAACAAATCCTGATAAGTCTTGATTCCCAATTCTTCTTTGAGCAAGCTTGCTCTGTTGGGACCAATTCCTTTAAGATATTCTATGGGAGTTTGTAGTAAATCCATACGATTTCACGAAGTTACTTGTTTTTAAGATTTATAAAGATTCATTTTAATTAAAAACATTGTAAATTTAAGTAACCAAATTTTAAATCATGCACATGTCAAAATCTGCACTAGTAATTTCTGGAGGTGGAAGCAAAGGCGCTTTTGCTGGCGGGGTTGCTCAATACCTTGTTGAAGAAACCAAACAACAATACGACCTATTCCTTGGGACTTCAACAGGGAGTTTGTTGGTGTCTCATTTAGCATTGAATAAAATTGAGGAGATTAAAAGGGTGTTTATTTCTGTCACACAAGACGATGTGTTTGATAATTGCCCATTCTTAGTTCGAAAAAAAGGTGTTTTAACACGAATTAAAATCAATCATTTTAATGTTTTAAAAAACTTCTTGAGAGGAAAGAAAACATTTGGCGAAAGTAATAATTTAAGGAATTTAATTTCACGTGAAATTACAATTCCATATTTCGAGAAACTTCAAAAGGAGACCCAAGAAGTTGTTATTTGCGTTTCAAACTTATCTTCGAATAAAGTAGAATATAAGTCATTACAAGAGTCTACTTATGAAGACTTTATTGATTGGATATGGATTTCGTGCAATTATGTACCCTTCATGACTTTGGTGACTAAAAATGGTTGCGAATATGCCGATGGTGGCCTGGGCTGTATCATTGCAATTGAAGAAGCAATTCGACGTGGAGCAACCCATGTTGACGCTATTATATTGAACACCGAGTTTCAACAAACTAATCGGGTACATTCTCGTAATGCTTTCGATGCTTTAGGGAGTATTTTTGGATTTATTTCTGATCGAATTGAATATCAAAACCTAAAAATAGGTGCCTTAGTTGCACATGAAAAAAATGTTAAACTGCGTTTGTTTTATACCCCAAGGGTATTGACAACGAATTCACTGGTATTTGAAAGAGGTAAAATGTCTGGTTGGTGGCAAGAAGGATGGCAGTTTGCGCAACAGACCATAAAAAATAAGGTATAGCAACTTGAAAGCTGTTGCTATACCTTTTTAGTTTTATTTATTGATTTAAATAGTCAAGTGCCAAATCGACCATTACCTTAACCCCATGAATCATTCCTTCATCTTGAACTACAAAATCTGGTGTATGATGGGAAGGAGCGTCCGCTGGATTCATTGCTGGATCCATTCCACCTAAGAAAAAGTATAGGCCAGGAACTTGTTGTTGGAAGTATGAAAAATCTTCAGCACCAGTAATGGCCTTAATCACATGAACATTTGATGCTCCAACAGCACGCTCGAGTGTTGGTACCATCATTTGCGTTAATGCTTCATCGTTATAGGTTAGAGCAGCTGTTTTGTTGATGGTTACTGTTGCTGTACCACCGTATGCGGCAGCTATCTGAGGAACCATGTCATACAAGCGTTCGTGAATGATGTTTTGCATGTCTTCATCTAGGGTTCTAATTGTACCTATCATTTCGGCAGATTCAGGAATAATATTGGAACGAATTCCTGCGTGAATTGCGCCAACAGAAACAACAGCACCTTCATTTGTAAGTTGAGAATTTCGACTTATAATGGTTTGAATTCCGTTGATGATTTGTGAAGAAATCATAATGGGATCAATACTTTTCCAAGGAGTAGACCCGTGGGATTGTTTTCCACCAACAACAATTTTATAAGAATCTGCAGCAGCCATGATCCCTTTCGTCTTATAATTGATATGACCCACTGGAGTTTCTGAACTGATGTGTAATCCAAAAACAGCATCTACATCTGGGTTTTTAAGTACACCTTCTTTAACCATCAACAAAGCACCTCCTTCTTCACCAGCTGGTGGTCCTTCCTCTGCGGGTTGAAAAATAAATTTCACAGTTCCTGCAAAATCACGATTTTCAGCTAATATTTCTGCAACACCCATCAGTATCGCAACGTGAGTGTCATGACCACAAGCGTGCATCACCCCAGTTTGTTGGTTATTGAAAATTGCTGTTGCTTGAGATTTATATGGTAAAGAATTGCGTTCTGTTACTGGTAGCCCATCCATATCGGCGCGTAGTGCAACTACTTTTCCAGGCTTATTCCCTTTTAAAATACCTACAACTCCTGTAATTGCGATTCCAGTTGTAACCTCTATTCCTAATGATTCTAGGTGGGCTGCTACTTTTTTGGCTGTATTGAACTCACGATTAGATAGTTCCGGGTTTTGATGAATCTCATGGCGCCATTGAATTACTTTAGACTCTATAGAACTAAAAGTTGAGTCGCTAATTTGTGCCCCAGCCGAGAAGCTGATTAGAGCAAAAAGCAAACTAAAACGAGTAAATAGTTTTTTCATTATCAGATTTATTTTTTGTTTAATTATTTTAATTGATTTTTAAAAGTAGTCAAATATTTTGCACTTCCGACTACAATAATTTAATTGTCTTAGATCAACTGATTTTGTTCATTTTTTAGTTCATAATTAATTGTATAAAATGAATTAATTATGCAGCATTAAGTTTTCAATGTATTATTTTAGTATTTCATGAAACAAGATTTAACAGCCCATATAAATACGCTCAATGAAGCGCAGAGAGGACCAACTTTACACAAGGATGGACCACTAATCGTTATCGCTGGTGCAGGTTCTGGTAAGACCCGTGTACTGACTTATAGAATTGCCTATTTGATGAGTCAGGGTGTAGATTCGTTTTCGATTTTGGCACTGACTTTTACCAACAAGGCAGCTCGAGAAATGAAAGGGCGTATTGCAGATTTAGTAGGAGATGGTGAGGCAAAGAATCTGTGGATGGGAACATTCCATTCTGTTTTTGCTCGAATTCTCAGAAGTGAAGCTGATAAATTGGGATATCCTTCAAACTTTACGATTTATGATACGCAAGATTCTGACCGTCTTTTGTCAGCAATAATTAAAGAAATGGGGCTTGAAAAAGATGTCTATAAAACCAAGCAGGTTCGTAGCAGAATTTCTTCCTATAAAAATAGTTTGATTACTGTACGAGCATATTACAATGATGGCGACTTGCAAGAGTCAGATGCCATGGCTAGAAGACCCAAGATGGGAGAAATATATAAGGAATATGTAGATCGTTGTTTCAAGGCAGGTGCCATGGATTTTGATGACCTTCTCTTAAGAACCAATGAGCTTCTCAACCGTTTTCCTGATGTCTTAGCTAAATATCAAGACCGTTTCCGATACATTTTGGTCGATGAGTATCAAGATACCAACCATTCGCAATACCTTATTGTACGTGCGCTTTCTGATAAATTTCAAAACATTTGCGTTGTAGGGGATGACGCCCAAAGTATTTATGCCTTTCGTGGGGCCAATATCAATAACATATTGAACTTTCAAAAGGATTATGACAACGTGGCCATGTATCGTTTGGAACAGAATTATCGTTCTACACAGAATATTGTAAATGCTGCAAATTCAATTATCAATCACAACGAAACCAAGCTGGACAAGAATGTTTGGACGGCGAATGATACGGGGAATAAAATAAAAATACAACGCTGTCCAACAGATGCCGATGAAGGGCGCTATGTGGCTGGTAGCATTTATGATTTTAATCTTACAGAACAGCGTAAGTATAATGATTTTGCCATCTTATATAGAACCAATGCTCAGTCTCGGGCAATGGAGGATGCTTTGAGGAAAAGAAACATACCCTATAAAATATTTGGTGGCCTCTCGTTCTATCAACGAAAGGAGATCAAAGATACCCTTGCTTATTTACGGATCATTATCAACCCCAAGGATGAGGAAAGTTTAAAACGTATTATCAATTACCCAACACGTGGAATTGGTCAAACTACCATCGACAAGCTGGTTGTTGGAGCAAAACAGCATGGACTTACACTATTTCAAACTGCAGAAAAAGCGGGGAGTTTAGGAATTGGCATTAATGCCGGTACAGCGACTAAACTGGAGCAATTTGTGACGCTTATCAAGAGTTTTCAGATTTTCAATGAAACAGCAAATGCATTTGAAATTGCAGATGAAGTAACTAAAAAAACAAAAATTGTTTCTGATTTAAAGAAAGATGGAACCCCCGAAGGAGTTAGTAAAATAGAGAATATTGAAGAGTTGTTGAATGGAATCAAAGATTTCACAGAAGGGCAAGAGGAGCTTGCCGATTCTACTGGCGCTCTTACAGAATTTCTTGAAGATGTGGCTTTAGCTACAGATTTCGATAGTGAGAATGAAAAAGAAGATACTGATCGAGTTTCGCTAATGACGATTCACTTGGCCAAAGGCTTGGAATACCCCTTTGTTTATGTTGTTGGAATGGAAGAAGATCTTTTCCCATCTCCGATGAATTTAGATTCTCGAAGCGGCTTAGAAGAAGAACGCCGTCTGTTTTATGTAGCGCTTACCCGAGCGGAAGAACGTGCTTTTTTATCTTATACGCAATCGCGATATCGCTGGGGAAAACTGAACAGTGCAGAACCCAGTCGTTTTATTGATGAAATCGATGAACAGTATGTTGATTATCAAATACCAAAATCGGATTATGAATTTAAACCGTTAATAAATAGTAACATCTTTGGAAAAGCAGATGCACCCAAAAGACAAATCAAAAAGCCAGCAGCTTGGGAAGGCAAACCCAATACAATTCCAAACCCTACACAGCTCAAAAAGCTCAGAAAGATTCAATCAAATGACCAGCCGATTGCTGCTACTTCTGAAGATTTAATTGCACTGCCTTTAGGTACTAAAGTAGAACATCAACGCTTTGGAAAAGGGGTTGTCACATTACTAGAAGGATCTGGGAATGACAAAAAGGCTACAATTAAGTTCAATGGAACTGGAGATAAAAAACTTTTATTGCGTTTTGCTAAACTCAAAATCATAGATTAATGGCAGTTCTACATTCCTTATATCCGTCAAGTCCCAACGTTAAGATCATTAAGGATGTAGCTAAAGCATTAATTGCTGGTGCACTTGTCATTTACCCAACGGACACCGTCTATGCTTTAGGATGCTTAAGCTCCAATTATAAGGCATTGGATCGTTTAGCAAAGCTTAAAAAAGTTAAGGTAGAGCAAGCTCCCTTTAGTTTTTTATTCAGTGATATGAGTGAATTATCGGGTTACGTTCAACAATTCGATTCGCCAACCTTCCGGTTACTCAAGCGTACATTACCCGGCCCATACACCTATATTATGCCCGGTACTCGCAAACTGCCCAAGCCCTTCGATAAAAGAAAATCCATTGGGATTCGAATCTCGGACGATCCCATTTTAAAAATATTACTTCCACTTTTACCTGCTCCATTAATAACAACATCGCTGCACGATAAAGATCAAATTATAGATTATACAACCGATCCAGAAGTTATTTTTGAGGAATGGTCAGATGTTGTTGATGTTATGATTGAAACCGGAGCAGGAGGAAATCAACCTTCCACGGTTATAGATTTGACAGAAGGTGAGCCGGTTGTTGTTCGGACAGGGAAGGGTTCTGTAGATTTCTTATAAAAAAAAACGCCCTTTTTAAAAAGAGCGTTTGATATAATATGAAGTAGTAAAAGCTTATTGAGCTGCTTCCATTCCTTTATTGATTAGGTCATAAAACTGATCTAATTTTGGAAGAACAACGATACGTGTTCTTCTGTTTTTAGCTCTGTTTGATGGAGAATCATTTTCTAATAGTGGAGCATAAGAACTTCTTCCAGCTGCAGTCATTCGTTGTGGTGGTACACCAAAGTCTTTTTCAAGTACACGAACTACAGAAGTTGCTCTCTTTACACTAAGATCCCAGTTGTCAACAACACAATCGTTACTGATTGGCACATTGTCTGTATGACCTTCTACCATAAACTCAAGTTCTGGTTTGTCCATAACAACTTTTGCAACTTTCCCAAGAACCTCTTTAGCTCTTTTTGAAACTGTTGAGCTTCCACTGTTAAATAATAATTTATCCGATATAGAAATAAATACAACGCCTTTTTCAACGTTGATTTCAATATCATCATCTCCAAGATTTCCTAATACACCTTTAAGACTAGTAACTAGTGCAAGCGTAACGGAATCCTTTTTAGTTACTGCATCTCTAAGGCTAGTGATTCTTGTATCTTTTTCTTTTAAGCTCTCTAAAGACTTTTCAAGGTTTTCAGCTCCTTTTTGAGAAAGCGTAGTCAAATTACCAAGGTTATCGATAAGGTCTGAGTTATTTTCTTTTAAGAAACGAATTTGTTCTTGTAATGAAGCTACAGATGCCATTGCAGCAGCTTTGTCTTCATCACATGTATTTAGTTTAACAGTTGTACTGTTTAGTAAATCTTTTGTTGTGTCCTGAAGTGTTTGAAGTTCAGTAAACTTCTTTTGTGACACACAAGATGCCAATAAGACTGTTACTAATGGAATGTAGAAATACGATTTTTTCATAGGAAGATTTTATGATTTTTATTTTTGATGGTTAAAGTTACTATAATTTAAGACTTAGAAAATCTTAAGTTGAAAAATTTACTGTTTTTTAAGATAAAATATTGAAAAACGATACTATTGAGCTTGAAATAAGTGTTCTTGGGCTTTTTATTCGATCTTTTTCCGAGCATTTTAAAGAAATTATAATACATATAGACATGAGCTTTAAGTATGCTTAAACAGTTTCGAAGTTCTCCTTTTAGTAAAAATCGAACCCCAGCCACCCCATCTAATAATAATCGACAACACAGAATAAACGGTAACTGGAATGCTGGAACATTCTTAAGAAGCATATAAGTTGAGTTTCGATAGTTATAAAAAACTTTCAAAGGCGATTCTGGAAGACTTGTGCCACCCAGGTGATATACTTTTGAATCTCCAACACAAAAAACCTCACTTCCTATGTTGTTTGCTCTCCAGCAAAGATCAATTTCTTCTTGATGCATAAAAAAATCTTCATCAAAACCATCAAGCTCTTGAAAAAGCGTATTCCGTATAAAGAGACAAGCGCCTGAGGCCCAGAATATATTTTGATTTTCATTGTATTGACCTTCATCTTGTTCAATTTGATCAAAAATGCGCCCCCTGCAAAAGGGATAACCGAATCGGTCAATATATCCACCAGCTGCGCCAGCATACTCAAATAAGGATGGTTCTTTCTCATCTAAAATATGAGGTTGTACAATCCCAGTATTGGAATTGTTTTTAAAAAAATTGATTATTGGTGGTAACCAGTTTTTTGTTACTCGGATATCGTTATTAATAAGACAAATAAGGTCTTCTTTAATGTTTTTTAAACCTGCGTTATACCCTCCCGCATAGCCCAGGTTTTCCTTATTTATAATCCGTTTTATATCTGGGAATTTAGTTGCAAGTAAATCGATTGAATCGTCTGAAGAATTATTGTCAATTACATAGATCGTTGCTTCTTTACTATACTGAAGCATTTCGGGTAAAAAACGCTCAAGGATTTCTTTCCCATTCCAATTCAATACTACTAGCGCAACTGTCATATCCTATATTTTGGCAATTCCTTGATGAAGTTATATGATTTCTTCTCAAAATCCATAACACAAAAATAGTGTTCTTTTCCGTTCGTTAGCATCAAAAACTGACTCTTTAGTGTCATATTGTATTGAGCTATCTGATCGAATGTACTTTGTGAAATAGCAATTGATGGGGCTTTGCATTCAACTAAGATATGAACATCACCTTGTGGAGTATAGACCACAACATCATAGCGTTTAAGCTGCCCATTGATTTTAATTTGTTTCTCTACATTGATCAGGCTTTTGGGATATCCTAAATCAGTAATTAAGAAATGAAGGCAGTGTTGACGTACCCATTCTTCGGGAGTCAATAGTAGATTCTTTTTACGGATCAAATCTAAGATATACGTCTTATTTTCCCTATTTTTGAGGGTAAACGTATAGTTGGGAAAATTTAGTTGTTCCATACTACAAAAGTGAGCATTTTTTAGCTTTGAAAGACATAAATCAAATACTGAGTTCGATAAAAAAGGGAGATTATGCTCCTGTGTATCTCTTAATGGGGACAGAACCTTTCTTTATAGATCAGGTAACAAAGGTTTTGTCGTCCCATGTTGTTGAAGAACATGCTCGAGATTTTGACTCCACAATTTTTTATGGAAAAGAAACACTACCAGAGCAAATCATTGAAACTGCAAAGCGTTTTCCAATGATGGGGTCTCATCAATTGGTAGTAGTTCGCGAAGCACAATATTTAGATAAAACAATTGATTCTTTAGTTCCGTACCTGGAAAGCCCTCAGAGTCAAACAGTTTTGGTTCTCTGTTATAAGCACAAAAAACTTGATAAACGTAAGAAGTCATATAAAGCTATTGCTAAATCGGGTGTTGTTTTAGAAACGAAACCCCTTTATGACAATCAAGTAGCCGATTGGATTAAAGATCGCGGTTTGCGTTATGGATTTAATTTTCATCCACACGCTCCGCCTTTATTGGTTTCTTTTTTAGGGACAGATTTAAGTAAAATTGATAAAGAGCTCGAGAAACTAAGCAATCGGGTAGAAGAGGGGGAAGAAATAACTCCAGCTATAATTGAAAAGCACATTGGATATAGTAAAGATTTTAATGGATTTGAACTTCAAAAGTCTCTGGGAAAACGCGACTTGGAGCATTCTTTTCGGATCATTCGCTATATGGCATCTAATGCAAAGAAGCATCCAATTACTTTAACCATCACGGTTCTTTTTAATTTCTTCCAAAAGTTATTACTTTTTCAAGGTCTATCATCACCATCAAAAGCGCCTACAGTTTTAGGCGTATCGCCCTATTTTGTTAAAGATTATGAAGCAGCCTCTCGTTTTTATTCCATGAAACAAATTGCCAAAGTAATTGGACATATAAAGGATGCTGATTTGAAGAGCAAGGGGGTTGGAGCTCAAAATCTACCGACAGAAGAGCTTTTAAAAGAATTAGTTCTTAAAATTGTTTCGAGCTAAATTTGAGGGAAAGCTTCCGGATTGGATTCGTGCATAATAGCGTATACCTTTTCAAAAATATCATCTTCAGACGGTTTTGAAAAATAATCACCATCGCTTCCATATGCTGGTCTATGCGGTTTTGCACTCAATGTATGTGGAGTACTGTCCAACAATGGGAATATGTTTTGAAGATCAATTAATTGCTGCAAGATATAGGCGCTAGCGCCACCAGGTACATCTTCATCGACAATCAAAAGGCGGTTCGTTTTTGTTAAACTTTTTTGAATCCCGTGATCCAAATCAAAGGGAAGTAGGGTTTGAATGTCAATTACCTCTGCATCAATATCAAAATGCATCAACTCTTTTGCTACAGCTTCGACCATGCGTAAAGTAGAGCCGTACGATACAAGGGTTATGTCTGCGCCTTCTTTTAGAATTTCAATTTTACCTAATGGTATTCTGAATTTTCCAAGATTTAAGGGTTTTCTTTCTTTTAGGCGATATCCATTAAGAGACTCAACAACAATGGCAGGTTCATCTCCTTCGAGTAGTGTATTATACATTCCAGCTGCCTGAGTCATGTTTCGAGGTACTGCAATATTAATTCCGCGTAATAGGTTTACAATTCCACCCATGGGCGAACCACTGTGCCAAATCCCCTCTAAACGGTGACCACGGGTACGAATGATTAGTGGTACAGCTTGTTTCCCTGCAGTTCGGTAATGGTATGATGCAAGATCATCACTAAGTGTTGGTAAGCAGTACAGAATATAATCTAGATATTGTATTTCGGCAATTGGACGTAAACCCCTTAAGGCCATTCCAATTCCTTGCCCCATAATAGTTGCTTCGCGAATCCCAGTATCTGCAACACGTGTGGCACCGTACTTGGCTTGCATGCCTTCCAAACCTTGGTTTACATCACCAATTTTACCAACGTCCTCGCCAAAAAGTAAAAGTTTGTCGTTGCTTTCCAGAAGAGCATCAAAATTATCACGGATGATGATACGCCCATCTACCCATTCTTCTTTGTCAGCATATTCAAGAGATACAGATTCTATATTCTCTAGGCGTGTATCTGACTGACTGTATAGGTGAGAACTGAATTTTGGATTGAGTTGCTCGGTAAGCTGATCTTTCCAAGTTCGTATTTCAGCCTTTATTGGATGTTCGTATTGTGTTAAAATCCGAAGCCCTTTTCTAGCTGCGTGTAATAGATCTTTATAAGTTGGCTCAGCGATATTCATAAGCTCCGAACGAATCATTTGAAAATTCGTATCGTTGTTTGTTGCCTGTGTTGCTTTTTCTATAAGTTTTACTAGGTCACTTCTATGCTCAAGTATTGGGTTTTGGTAGGCTTTCCATGCATCAACCTTAGCTTGACGGACAATTTTCTTGTTACTCTCTTCAATGGCATCAAGTTCTTCGTCAGTTGCAAAACCATTACTGAGAATCCATTCACGAGTTTTAAGATTACAATCGTTCTCCTTTTCCCATGTTAAACGTTCTTCAGATTTATAGCGTTGATGTGATCCGGAGGTAGAGTGTCCCTGAGGCTGTGTTAGTTCTTGTACATGAATTAATACAGGTATATGCTCATTTCGAGCAAGCTTTTCGGCATACTGATAAGTGTCAATTAGTGCGGTATAATCCCAACCTTTGACAGTTAATATTTCAAAGCCAAGTTCTGTATCATTGCGTTGCAATCCTTCGAGTGCCTTCGAGATACTTCCTTTGGTTGTTTGTTCATCATTGTGAACAGATATTCCATAATCATCATCCCAAACACTCATCACCATTGGGATTTGCATAACACCAGCTGCATTCATTGCTTCTAAAAACAAGCCTTCGCTTGTGCTTGCATTACCAATTGTACCCCAAGCAATTTCGTTTCCATCATTAGAAAAGCGCTCACTGCCTTTGATTTTCAATGCTCGGTACACTTTTGATGCCTGAGCTAAACCTACAAGGCGAGGCATTTGACCCGCTGTAGGCGATATGTCGGAACTGTGATTTTTTTGTTTTGTTAAGTTTTTCCATGCACCATTGGGCTCATTACTTTCTGTAACAAAATGACCACCCATTTGTCGACCTCCAGACATAGGCTCAATATCCTTGTCAGGATGCGCATAAAGCGCTGAAAACAAGTGCTGTGGTGTTAAGTGACCCTGTTCCATCAATATGGTTTGATCGCGGTAATAACCCGATCGAAAGTCTCCATCTTTAAAAAACTTACTGAGAACCAATTGTGGCAATTCTTTTCCATCTCCAAAAATACCGAATTTGGCTTTTCCAGTCATAACTTCCCTTCTTCCTAGAATAGAGCATTCTCTACTAAGGGATAGCAATCTGTAATCTTCAAGTACTTGTTCTTTGAAGCCCTTGAAAGAAATAGAGGCTTCTGCGGCAAGATTTTTGTTAGACATAGATGAATTTTAACTTTGCAAATTTACAAAATTTACAGGGAACTGAATAATCTAATGTTTCTTCGCACAATATACTAAACAACAATCTTCTATAACCACCTTCGTGTGAATAGTCTTTTTAGATTAGTAATATCTACTGTCAGTACAAACCGCATATTGGATAAATAATTAGGATCATTTAACACATATTTTTCGGAGTTATGAATAGGAAAATAGAATTCAAAATAGTCGGGGACTAAATTAATCCGGATTCCAGAATCATAAAAAGACCGTGCCCTAGAATTTTTATTTTTGGTTATTCCAAAATCAGCATATGCTTCAACCCATTTCCATATACTGAAGCCTAAATTGGTTGCAAGAATATAATCATTGGCCTTAGGGCTTTCAAATCGGGATTTAAAACCACCCTCTGATAAGATAAATTGTTGGCTGTAGATTCCATCATCATCAGAACGCCCTAAATAGTTATAGCGAAAAAGATAATCTGTTGTACGGTTGAGACTGTAATCAAAATAGTCCGTACCCTGCGTATTGTCCCATAGGAACTTACCACCAAAAAAACGTAGGGATAATGTTCTTCCGTCGTGAAAAAGGTGGCGAAATTCTGCATCGACATTGAACTTTCCAAAGTTATCTGATATTTCGAGATTGGTTGCTACTTTTAATAGCCGAATGGCCTCTTTATTCGAATAGGTATAGCCAATATTCCCAACAGTATAATTCGGTGTTAGAATGGGTGTGGTACCAAATTCCCTATTGACACTTGTAAGTGAGAAAGAAAACACTTCTCGTTTATTGGATCTAAAATCATCAGGACGTTTTACAACAGTAAACGAAGGAGTGAAACTTTTGTATCGTAAGTTTTCATCGTAATGAAAACTACTACCAGAAAAACCAAGTTGATATAAGTACAAGGAAGAGTCTTCGTCGTATAAACGGTAACTCATTACAAAAGAGCCAACGAGTTCATTGAGACGGGTACTGTAGTTGGGATTTATTTCGTAGCTGAAAGGTTTTCTTTGAAATGCTTTATTTGACAATTTAGTCCCCAGAGTAACACCATCATAAGCGTTAAAATCAATTTTTGGATTAAAAAACACTTGACTTTTTTTTGGATCTTCAATATCTTTTATAAAAGTGTATTTGAATGGTTTTAGGGTTGTTCCGTTTAACTTCCTGTAATTATTTTGGTGATTAAACTCAGGAATTTTAAGCTTAGGATTGATAACAAGATAGTCAGCATCGTATCTTTTTAACTTAATATCTTCTTTTTTTCTCGGGCTTGTAACCTGTAACGATTGAATAATTCGGTTACCCTTGATTTGTGCAAGAGTATAAGGAATTGGGTTTTTATAATTTTGAATTATTTGTACACTGATGGAATCGGAATTCCTTCGAACAGCTTTGAATTTCAAATCAATTGAGTTTCGTTTGCCTAAATAATCCTCAAATAACCAAGGAATATTGAGCTGATTTTCTAATGATTCCAGTAATTCCTCTTTGGACTGTACAATTCCGATTTGACTTCGGATAGCATTATTTATTTTTTCTTTGCCATGATACTCGTAGGCATACCGAAACCCATGGGCTACATGACTGGGTATTGCCACCCGTTCATTTAATTTAATTAATTTATTTTTAGTAGTAAAAGAACTTTGTTGTATGTTATTTCTAAGGACATATTCATTGAAATAAAGAAAACCATAATTGAAAGAAGCTTTACTTAGGCTGTAGTTTTTTATAAAAGGGCGAAGTAAGGGTTGTTCCGGAATCGCGCCTAAGAGTTTTTGGTCTGGGTAGTATTGATCTACATATTCCATTATTAACAGTGTATGTAAGCCGTCTGTTAACCAAGAATTTTCTCTTGGATCAACATGAAAAGCCTCTGTTAAATAATGGTTTAAATAAACACTCAATGCTTTTATTTCAAACTCAAACCGATCAGAAAATGGATGAAAAACTGATGGTATCCCAGATAATCCAAAATACGATCGTTTTTGGTAATCCCTTTGAGAAAGTAACATGTTACTATGTGGAAATGTTCCAAAATGTTCTCTTACAAACGCTTCAATTTGAAGAAGACTCAGTGTTGGATCCAACATTTTCTCTGAAACCTCTTTTAAATCGGTGCTGATTGCTAAACCATTGATGCTATAAGAAGCGTATTCTTTTTTGCTGATGTGAAACTGAATTTCTTTGGCTTTACTAATCGCCATAGTAATGATTTTACGATCACGATCAAGATTTTCTTTCCATTGCGTCAAATTAGAATTGATGAGCAACTGGTTTGGAATATTCCATTCAATGGAAAAGTTTGAAGGTAAAGTACTTATTTCCTCTAAATCTAAGTTACTGTTCGTTATCCAATTCCCTGATATATGTGGAGCTAGCTGTATGAAACAGTTTTTCAAGAAATATTCCTCTTCTGAAATTCTTCCATATCCCGTGAAGCTAGCATCGGGTAGTTCTATGGTATAGGTCAATGAAATATTGATCTGATCTCCAGGTTCAAGTATTTCATCTAAAGTAATTTTGATAATATCAATTTGATTATCAGCTCGATACCAATCCGTTTTTTTACCTTTTATAGTAATGTTTAAATCCCTAGTTTCCCCTCTTTTGGTTTTAGATCCAAGATAAAATCTCCGGTCGTACTCTTCTGCAAATCGCTGTGCTAGGGGCGACTTTGATGAGCTGTAAGCATGAGACCAGTCATTAAAGTATAGCGCTTGTAAAGGGGTTTTGGTATTATTTTGAAATTGAATTGTTTGTGAAACTTCAAGCGTTTTCTTTGCTTCAATAAGCTTTACTTTAAGATTATATTGTGGTGTTGCTTCTTGACCATAAACGAAAGGGGATAGGGCAATAAACAAGAATATAATAACCTTAAATAGATGTTTCACAAGATTTAAAAGTTAGGGTTGAAAATCCCTTTGGTATGAAAATTCTCCAGACAAGCCAATACTTCTTCTTGAGTATCAACAATAGAGAATAAATCAAGGTCTTCTGGGCTGATCAGCTTATCTTCAATCAAAACATTCTTAATCCAATCGATTAAACCACTCCAGAATTTATTACCAACAAGAATAATGGGAACTCGAGTAATTTTTTTAGTTTGTATTAGCGTCAAGGATTCGAATAATTCGTCAAGAGTTCCAAATCCTCCGGGCAAGACAACAAATGCCTGTGCATACTTAACAAACATAACTTTACGAATGAAAAAGTATTCGAACGAAAGGTTCTTATCCTTATCGATATAGGGATTGGAACTTTGTTCAAAGGGAAGTGCAATGTTGAGTCCTACAGAAGGGCCATCTGCTTCTTGTGCACCTTTATTAGCAGCTTCCATAATACCAGGCCCTCCACCTGTTATTACTCCATAACCAGCTTTTGCAACTGCAGCAGCAACATCCGTTGCTAATTTATAATAGGCATGATCGGGTTGTGTTCTTGCAGAACCAAAAATAGACACACAAGGACCAATGCTATCCATTTTTTCATATCCATGAACAAACTCGCCCATGATTTTAAACAACGACCAAGAGTCGTTTGTTTTGGTGGTATTCCAGCTTTTATTTTTCGATTTGTTGCTCATGGGTTCGTGGATTACATTTCTTTAGCTAAATAATGTGCCGTATGACTTTTTGAATTCTTGATAACTTCTTCTGGACTACCTTCTGCAATAATCTGACCACCATTTTTACCACCTTCATATCCAATATCAATGATGTGGTCTACTTGCTTGATAACATCCATATTGTGTTCAATTATTACAACGGTATTTCCTTTATTTGCCAAATGATTCAATACTTCTAAAAGTACTCTAATATCTTCAAAATGCAAGCCGGTAGTTGGCTCATCTAAAATGAATAGTGTATTTCCTGTATCGCGTTTAGATAATTCTGTTGCCAATTTGATCCGTTGTGCTTCTCCACCAGATAACGTTGTAGATGATTGGCCAAGAGCTACGTAGCCTAAACCAACATCTTGTAGCGTTTTTAGTTTTCTGTAAATCTTAGGTATCGGTTCAAAAAAAGCACAGGCTTGATCGATGGTCATATTCAACACATCAGCAATTGACTTTCCTTTAAAACGTATTTCAAGTGTTTCTCTGTTGAAGCGTTTACCTTGGCAGGTTTCGCATTCAACCAATACATCGGGTAAAAAGTTCATTTCAATTACTTTCATCCCACCGCCCATACAGGTTTCGCAACGTCCACCCGAGACATTAAAGCTAAAGCGTCCCGGTTTATATCCTCTAATTTGTGCCTCAGGTGTTCTAGTAAATAAGGTTCTTATTTCACTAAAAACGCCAGTATAGGTAGCCGGATTACTTCGTGGGGTTCTCCCAATAGGGCTTTGATTTACGTCTACAACTTTATCTAAGTGTTCCAAACCAGTTATTCCTTTGTGAGGGAGTGGTTTTGCTACCCCATTAAAGAAATGAGCATTAAGGATTGGGTAGAGCGTTCCATTAATTAAAGATGACTTTCCACTTCCAGAAACTCCAGTAATTCCAACCATTTTTCCTAATGGAAGGGTGAGGGTTACATCTTTTAAATTATTTCCAGTACAATTGGATAGTACCACAGATTTTCCATTACCAATTCTTCTCTTTTTGGGTATTTCAATTTTTTTCTTTCCTGTTAAATATTGGGCAGTTAGCGAATTCATGCTTAGAATCTCATCTGGTTTTCCTTCCGAGATAATTTCTCCCCCATTTTTCCCTGCAAAAGGACCAATGTCAATCACATGATCTGCTTGTACAATCATGTCCTTGTCATGTTCCACAACTATAACCGAATTTCCAATATCACGTAGGGCAAATAAGGATTGAATTAATCGTTCGTTATCGCGTTGATGTAATCCAATACTGGGTTCATCTAGGATATAGAGTACACCAACCAACTGTGAACCAATCTGAGTTGCCAAACGGATTCGTTGTGCTTCTCCACCAGATAAGGATTTTGAGGATCGGTTAAGGGATAAATAATTGAGTCCAACATTCAATAAAAATTGAAGACGCGTTTTAATTTCTTTGATAACATCTTCGCCAATTTTCATTTCATTCTTAGAAAGAAATTGTGGCAATTGATCGAACCAAGAGTATAACTCGTCAAGATCCATTTGTGCCAAATCAGCAATATTCAGCTCGTTTATTTTAAAGAAGCGTGCTTCTTTTTTTAAACGTGAACCCTTACAAGATAAACACTCGTTTTGATCCATAAAATCACTTGCCCAACGCTTTATATTAGTAGAAGTAGCCTGTTCGTATTGGTTTTTGATGAAATTCTCAATTCCCTCGTAATCAATTTTATAATTTCGGGTAATCCCTAAAGTTTTAGATTCTACGGTAAACGTTTCTGCGCCTCCTTTTAATATAACTTCAAGTGCAGTAGCTGGAATTTGATCTATGGGATCGGATAAATTAAAATTATACCGCTGGGCAATGATATCTATTTGCTTGAAACTCCAGGAACTCTTTTGAGAACCCAATGGGATAATTCCCCCAGCTTTGATGGAAAGGGAGGTATCGGGAATTATTTTTTGTCGATTTACAATTTGCTGCGTACCGAGACCTTTACAATCTTCACACATCCCCTTAGGCGAGTTGAATGAAAAACTATTCGGTTCTGGGTTTGGATACGCAATACCAGAAGATGGGCACATTAAATTCCTACTGAAATACCGCACTTTACGGCTTTCTTCATCGTAAATCAACAGTGTATCGCCGCCTTGGTACATTGCTGTAATTAGGGATTCTTGGAAACGTTTTAATCCTGCAATACTATCACTGATACGAAGTCTATCAATTACCAATTCAATATCATGGGTTTTGTAACGATCCAGCTTCATTCCAGGAGAAAGCTCAACAATAACACCATCAACTCGAACTTTAAGAAACCCTTGGCGGGCTAAATTTTCGAAGAGATCTCTGTAATGACCTTTTCTTGATTTAACGATTGGTGCTAAGATCATCACGCTCTTATTGGCATAATCACGTTGAATGAGCTCAATGATTTGGTCATCGGTATAACTAATCATCTTTTCTTGAGTCTGATGACTATAGGCCGTTCCAACACGTGCAAACATCAAACGTAAAAAGTCATAAACTTCAGTAATCGTCCCAACTGTAGACCGTGGGCTTTTAGAAGTAGTTTTTTGTTCAATAGCAATAACAGGGGAGAGGCCATCGATTTTGTCTACTTCAGGCCGCTCTAAGTTCCCTAAAAACTGCCGCACATAGGCAGAAAAGGTCTCCATATAGCGCCGCTGACCTTCGGCATATATAGTATCGAATGCAAGTGATGATTTTCCACTCCCAGAAAGACCTGTAATAACTACCAGCTTTTCTCTTGGAATTTGAACATCTATATTTTTTAAGTTATGTACTCGAGCTCCTTGTACATCGATTACATTTGAATTGTTTTTCATAGCAAAATTAAGCTCTAAAAATACAACTTTAGACCGTACTAAATTTTAAATGTTTAAAAATAAAAGTAATTTTAATAACTGACGGCAGTGTCGTCTCCGCGACGATCAGCTCCAAGAGAAATTTGCCCTGAATCATCTACTAAAATGGCATCAACCTTACCTATGATTCTTGATTTTTTTTCTTCTCCAGCATATCCGAGATCATTCAGATTCTTTAGTAAAGAAGGCTCAAATTGATTGGGTTCGAATGTAATAAAATCGGGTAACCATTGATGATGAAAACGCGCTGCATTGACCGCATCCTGAATGGGAAGGTTGTGTTCGTAAACATTTAGAATTGTTTGAAAAACAGAAGTTATAATTGTAGATCCTCCCGGAGATCCAACTACTAGATAGAGTTTGCCATCCTTTTCGACAATTGTAGGCGTCATTGAGCTTAACATTCTTTTCTTTGGCGCAATGGCATTGGCTTCATTACCCACTAGACCGAACATATTGGGCACACCAGGTTTACTACTGAAATCATCCATTTCATTATTCATAAAAACACCAAGTTCTTCTACAAAGACTTTAGATCCATAACCACCATTAAGGGTTGTGGTAACCGCAACGGCATTTCCTTGATCATCTACAATCGAAAAGTGAGTTGTTTCATCACTTTCAAAATAATATGAATCTCCAGGTTTAATTTCTGATGAGGGAGTTGCTCTATTCCAGTCAAAACTGCTCATTTTTTTATTGATATAAAGGGAGTCGAGTACAACATTTAAAGGGACATCAACAAAGTCTGGATCACCTAAAAACTCGCTGCGATCTGCATAGGAACGTCTTTCAGCTTCAACCATCAGTTGTATGCTTTTTTGAGTATTATGACCCATCGTTTTTATGTCATATGGTTCGATCATTTTCATCATTTGATTCAGACATACACCACCACTAGATGGCAATCCCATTGAAATAACCTTTAAATCTTTGTAGTTAAAGATTAATGGATCTCTCCATTTCGCTTCATATTGTTCTAAATCTTGTTGGGTAATGATTCCACCAGCTTCTTGAACTCTACTAACCAATGCGTCTGCTACCCACCCAGAATTAAAGCCTTTAATCCCCTCTGAGGCAATGGATCTTAATACTTTCCCAAGGGCAGGGTTTTTTAAAATATCACCGGCTTCGAATGTTTGGCCGTAAAAGGTGTCTGGACCATTGATTTCAATAAATAAGTCACGATATCTCTTAAAACTGCGTGCCTGCTTTTCTGTTATGGCATATCCTTTTTCTGCTAAATCTATTGCAGGTTGCATTAAATCAATCAAGGGAAGTGATCCCATTTTCTTATGAATTTCGAGGGTTCCGGCTACTGTTCCAGGAACACCAACGGCTAAACCACCAATGGTACTTTTATTGGGAATCACATTTCCAGCTTCGTCCAAATATAAGTCACGATGAGCTGCATTTGGCGCTTGTTCACGATAATCTAAGGTTCCAGAACTACCATCTGCATTTCGATATACAAAAAATCCGCCCCCAGTAATATTACCCGCTACTGGGTACACTACAGCTAGTGCAAAATTAGTTGCTACCATTGCATCATAGGCATTACCGCCTTTTTTAAGAATATCAACCCCTACTTGAGACGCATAGGGCATGGCAGATACAACGCCTCCTTTTATTTGGGGAGCTTTAGTACAACTAATTAGTAATAAGGTAAAAACAAAAAGGATTGGCTTTAAAAAAGGGAGTGTAGGTTTCATAGTATTGTGTTTATGCTGCTATTAATTCTTGAAGATACAAATATTTGTATCTGTTCAAAAAAAACTTCAAAATCGTTTTTAAAAACGGGATAGTGGGCTTCTAGGTTTTTGACTGAAGCACTCAAATTAGATTCAAATTTTGTACGCCGTTCCATTTGACCAAGAATTGTTTCTAGGCCTGCTATAGATCTATATTGGATTAACCAATTTTGTGCTTTCATATAAGGAAAAGCCCTTTTCATTTTATTGGGTAAAAGTTCCTCTTGTTGTTCAATTTCATTATAAAAATCTGCAGAAAACATTTCGAGCGTTTGTGGGTGATAGTTGTTCCAAAGTGAAGCCAGAAAGTGATCATAAAACATATCGACAATAACCCTACTGTAATGCCCAAAATCTGGAAATAAAAGCTTGCTATGCTTCCTGAAAATTGGATGTTGGTCGGTAAAAGTATCAATAGCTCGATGCAGTAGAATACCGTCCTGAATTCCTTTGGCGTAACCTTCATATTGTTTACCTGGAACTGCATCCGCAATAAAATTTCCAAACCGAAGCTCAGTATGTGTTCCAGATAAATAAATATGTGCTAAATAATTCATCCGCTAAAACTAGTTTTCTTTTTCTAGAAGTACCTTATTTAATTCAAAAACAACTTCATTTTTTTTAGAACTAGATTATCTTTGATAAAAATACGTTTATGACATTAATCAAATCCATTTCTGGAATTCGTGGTACAATAGGAGGTAAGCCTTCCGATAACCTTACACCAATTGACATTGTTCGTTTTGCTGCTGCCTATGGGCAATACATTTTATCGCATACAGACGTTTCAAGATGTAGTATTGTAATTGGTCGTGATGCACGAATATCTGGGGCAATGGTTCAGGCTTTGGTATCCAATACTTTAATCGGTATGGGAATAGACGTAATCGATTTGGCTATGGCAACAACGCCAACGGTCGAAATGGTTGTGCCGAGAGCCAACGCTCAGGGAGGAATTATATTAACCGCAAGTCATAATCCAAAACAATGGAATGCATTGAAGTTATTAGATGGAAATGGTGAGTTTTTGAACGCAGAAGCAGGAGCTCAAATTCTAGCTTTAGCTGAAAACGAAGACTTCAATTTTGCTTCTGTGGATGATCTTGGGAGCGTAACGCCTGACAACACAAGTCTCGATATGCACATACAAGCTGTTTTAAACCACCCGTTAGTAGACGTTGAGTCTATTCGAAAAAGCGGACTTAAAGTGGTTGTGGATGGTGTGAATTCAATCGGGGGAGTTGCAATACCTGCTTTATTAAAAGAATTAAATATTGAGGTTATTGAATTGTTTTGTGAACCTAATGGTCATTTCCCTCACAATCCAGAACCTCTAAAAGAACACTTAGGAGATCTTTCAGCTCAAGTAATTGAATCAGGTGCTGATTTTGGGCTTGTAGTTGATCCCGATGTTGATCGACTGGCTTTTATGGATGAAAATGGAGCCATGTTTGGAGAAGAATATACCTTAGTTGCCTGTGCAGATTATGTGCTTTCAAAAACACCCGGGAATACAGTATCCAATATGTCTTCGACACGAGCTTTGCGTGATATAACCGAAAAACACGGCGGCACCTATTATAGTAGTGCTGTTGGTGAGGTAAATGTAGTTACTAAAATGAAAGCCGTTAACGCCGTAATTGGCGGTGAAGGTAATGGTGGAATTATTGACCCTCAATTACATTATGGAAGAGATTCTTTAATAGGAACTGCTTTGTTTCTATCCCTTCTTAGCACTTGTAAGCTTTCGGTTTCTGAATTGAAGAAAACCTATCCAGAATATTTTATGGGAAAAGGGAAAATACAATTAGAACCTACAATGGATGTAGATGCATTATTACTGGCTATTGAAAAGAAATATGCTAGTAATAAACCCAGTACAATTGATGGAGTTAAAATTGATTTTGAGGCTTCATGGGTGCATTTAAGGAAGTCAAATACGGAACCCATTATTCGTGTATATACAGAAGCTCCTTCTCAGGAAGATGCAGATTTATTAATGAACCGTTTTAAAGAAGAATTACTCGCTTTGGGAAACTAGCTTAGGTTTTTTACCCATATGCTTGAATCGGTTATGCGTCCAAAAGTATTGTGAAGGGTCTTTGCGTATCTGTGCTTCAAGAGTTTCTGTAAAAATATCCGTTATCTCATTAACTTTTGTTTCTTTGGGTTTATCTGTAATTAGACTGATATCTAGACTATAATACCCTCGCTTTGTACGGTTAATATCGGCAAATACAATGGGCAAGTCGAATTGTCTTGCCATTCGTTCTGCTCCAGTAAATACAGGAACTTCAATACCCATAAAAGACCTCCAATAGCTTTTTGGTTTTAGTTTGGGCGACTGATCCGCAGCTAAACCGTAGATGTAGGTAATATTATTTTTTTGATGCATTTCAATATCCTTCAGAACATTGAATCGTGACCCGAGATGAATAAGATGTTTTGCTCTTGACTTTATAATCAATCGCTCAAAATACTTATTGGACAAAGGAGCGTAAACGGCATATCCCTTCCCGTCCAAATGATAGCCGATTGAGAGCATGGCTTCCCAGCTTGAATAATGCCCGCAAACAAGCACAACCCCTCTGTTCTTTCTTAAGTACTGATTAATTATTTCAAGGTTATTGAATTGATAACGCTTCAACACTTGCTTTTTTGTAACCGTCAATGCTTTTAGCATTTCTGTAAAAATATCACACAAATGTCTGTAGAATGCTCGTTCTATTACTTTGAGTTCCTCTTGACTTTTCTCTGGAAAACTCAGATTTAAATTCTTCCGAACCACTTTAGTTCTATATCCAATTAGCTTATATAGTATTACATACATTAGATCTGCAATACGGTATAATAAGAAGTGTGGTAAAAGCGAAATCCCAATGAGTATAGGATAGGCAATCAGGAAGAAGATTAACTGCACAATTTTTTTTAACAAATATAAGTATATTTGAATCCAATAATAAAGCTATATGCAATCACTTCCACCATTAATTTTGGCAATCCTTGTTGTAAATGTACTTTTTTCATTGAAAGGGTTTAAGGACACCTTCTTTTTCAACCGTTTTAAATTCAGTATCGCAGCTGTCAAAGGAGGTCAATCGTATCGTATCGTCAGCTCTGCTTTTTTACATGTAGACATGGCACACTTAGGGTTCAACATGTTTGCATTGTATCTTTTTGGAGATCAAACACTAGCAGGGTTGGGTTTTTTAAATTTTCTCATCCTATATTTTTCTTGCCTAATTGCTGGGAATCTTTTTGCCTTGTATTTTCATCGTGACAATCCCTATTACAGTGCCGTAGGAGCAAGCGGTGCCATTATGGGTATTCTATATGCTACTATTTTGATGTATCCTGAAATGAAACTAGCCCTGTTCATCTTCCCAGTTCCGCTTCCAGGTTACGTTTTCGGGATTGGGTACTTAGTTTACACCTTATTTGGAATGAAAAAACAGCAAGACAATATTGGACATACTGCACATTTTGGAGGTGCAATCGGAGGTATACTTACAACGCTTATTTTGTCCCCATCGGTCATTGAGACTTCGTTTACAACACTTGTTCTTTTGGTAGTTGTTACAGTTGTTACCGGTTTTATCTTATTTAAGAAAAACTAAAAGTGCTGACAATACGACAGCACTTATTTAAAGAATGCATTTAGTTTAGCTATTGAATTACTTCTAATAGAATTGCAGCTAGTTTATCGGGCTGCGAAAAGTTTGGCGTATGACTTGAGTTTAATGTAAAAACTTTTTCCACCTTACCTTCATACATGCTGCGTTGCGCCGATATTGGTATTGCACGATCGTCCGTACATTCGATATAGTATTTTGGGATTTTACCAAAAACAGCATCGGTAACTTCAAGTTTATATCCTAATGGTGCTGCAGGTTCTGGAACAATATATGCTATTGCTTGATTAAAGGCTTCAGCAGGGATATCGTGAGCAAACGCATTTTGCATTTCTTCCGATTTTACAAAGGCCTCCGTTTGGTCTTCTGAAAGGAAAAAATGCTCAACCGCTTTAGAATCTGGAACTCCCTTAACCGCATCATAAAATGAAGCGCCATTGGGCAAAAGAAAGGCTGTTAGATAAACTAGTCGGTCAATTTATTTTGGACGTAATTCTGCCACTCTACTCACAGTAATTCCGTTAAAGCTGTGACCCACTAATACTACTTTCTCTGGTTGACCATCAAGAATAGCTAGGAGCTGATTTACGTAGGTTTCCATTGTAATATCGCTTACTGGAGTCTTATCGCTCCCATGACCAGCTAAGTCGGGCGTAATCACTGTATGCCCTGCAGTTTCTAGTGTTTTTGCTACTTGCTGCCATTGCCACGCTCCCAGCCATGCGGAATGCACAAGAACATAGGTTTTTGTTTTTTTCGAAGGTGCTTCTGTAGGATGTGCATGGATGAACATCGAAAAAAGGAAAACTAGTATTAAGCTTGAAATTTGGAACATTTTTTTCATGATATTTTGTTTAGGTTATGAGGCAAATATAAAGCAGCTCATATCCAGTAAATTGTGCTAAATGTCACAATCGACTAACTATTTATCAATTCAATCATTTTAAAATGTAATTTCAAGCGACCTTCCTCTTCCATTTGTTTTAGCAAACGTGATATAACCTCACGAGTAGTCCCCAATTCGTTAGCTAATGCTTTATGGGATATGTGAATTTTGTTTTCAGAAAGTTCTTTTGAGTAGATAAGGTAATCGTAAAGCCGTTCTCCGATTCTTTTAAAGGCTAAGCTTTTATACGACATCAATAAATCTTCATAACTCGTAATAAACGATTGTGTAGTAAACCGAAACCACGATTGATACTCAAAACTCCATTGTTTTACAAAGCGCACGGGGATTTTTATAAGAGTAGTATTGTTTTCTGTACGCGCATGAACAAGGCTTTTATAATCTTTGAAAGTAGCTGCAAGCGATAGGGAGCAAGTTTCAAGCGGATTTACATAGTACAATAGAATTTCACGTTCTTCCTCTTCTTGCCATACCCGAACAGATCCGTGGATAACGATTGCTAGCCATTTGATGTATTTATCTTGTTCTACTACAAAAACTCCTTTGGGATATTGTCCTAATACACCGTGGGTAAGAATCTCTTTTTGGAGTGTGGGTTCCGTTATTTTAAGAGCTTCAAATAAGACCTCGAATTCATTCATAGCACTCTGGTTTCGACTTGGGGAAGTCTTGTTCTAAACGGTTACTTATTCATTAAGGAGCTCTTCAATTTTTGCATCTAACTGAGCGCCTCTTAAATTTTTTGCAACAATAACACCGTCTTTATTCAATACGAAGGCAGCTGGAATACTTCGTACTCCATATAATAGAGCAATTGGGTCTTGCCAGTATTTTAAATTAGAAACGTGATTCCAACTGAGACCATCGTCTTCAATTGCACGTGCCCAACTCGATTGATTTTTATCTAAAGAAACTCCAACAATTTCAAGCCCTTTATCATGCATACGGTTATAAAGACGAACTAAATTTGGATTTTCTATACGACAGGGACGGCACCACGAGGCCCAAAAATCGATGATGGTAACTTTTCCTTTTAAAGACGCTAAGGAAACAAGCTCGCCAGTAGGATTAGGGCCTTCAAATACTGGAGCAACTTCGCCAATAGCCGTTGGATTGGTGGGAACGTTAATGATTGCTTCGACTTTTTTACCAGAAACACTGCTTTTGATCTTAGGATCAAAAGCATTGAAAATGAGTTTGGCTTCAGAAGAGCGCATAGCCTTGGTTGTTACCAAACGTTCTAAAATAAGAGTAGCAACGTAGGATTGTGGGTTGGAGCTCATGAAATCTTTTTCATAAGCATTCAAATTTGTCTCCACAGCTTTGTACTTTGCAGTAAGGTCTTCTGCTAGAATATTATCGCCAAGTGTATTGGCTTCATTTATTTCTTGAACGAGGGTTCTCATATCTTTTGCAAAACCTTGCGTCGATTCTCTGTACTGTGCTAAATTATTGTTCGACGGAGTTCCTGCAGTAATGGAAGAGGCTAAACTGTCTTTGAAAATTTCCATTTCAATGGACCCTTCTTCTAAAATAACAGGAATGTTTCCGTTAACTCCTTCAAGAAAAATAAAATTGATATCAATTTGATCTATTGCGCCTTTAAGCTCAAAAGATCCATTTACTATGGTAGTTGAATCTATGGTTACGGGTTGACCATTTGGCCCCGATTTGATGCGATAAACACTTGAACCATCGACATGGTCCGTAGTTCCATTAATGACAAAAGTATTGGGCTCAAGTGAAGTACACGAGCTTATAGCGAAACTGATTGCAATATAACAAGCAGCAATGAATTTGATTTTTTTCATGCACAAATATAAGAATTCAGTTGATAAAATTCATCTCCAAATGTCAGAATGTGATTGAGTGCAAGGAATGACTTCTGATAGTGATTTAATATAGTATATTTGTGAATCTTATAGATATAATATGGCAGGAAATAGTATTGGAACATTATTCAATGTAACAACCTTTGGAGAATCTCACGGACCAGCGTTGGGGGGAGTAATTGACGGATGTCCGGCAGGAATTGTTTTGGATATTAATGCAATTCAAGACGAATTGAACCGGAGAAAACCGGGTCAATCTGCAATTGTAACACAACGAAAGGAACCGGATGAAGTTGTTTTTTATTCTGGAATATTTGAAGGCAAAACTACGGGTACCCCCATTGGTTTTGCAATACACAATACAAATCAAAAATCTAAAGACTATGGTCATATAAAAGACAGCTATCGCCCATCACATGCTGATTATGTGTACGATCAAAAGTATGGATTTCGAGATTATCGAGGTGGTGGAAGAAGTTCCGCTAGAGAAACAGCAAGTAGAGTAGTAGCTGGAGCCATTGCCAAACAATTTTTATCGAACATTAAGTTTACCGCATTTGTGTCGGCAGTTGGCCCTCTTAAAATGGAAACACCTTATCAGGAGCTTAACTTTGCTACTATTGAAGAAAATCCAGTACGTTGTGCCGATCCACTTATGGCAGAGCAAATGGAAGCTTATATTCGTCAAATTCGAAAAGAAGGCGACACAGTCGGCGGGGTTATTACTTGTGTAATTCAAAACGTACCTGTTGGCTTAGGAGAACCAGCCTTCGATAAACTCCACGCCGATTTAGGGAAAGCGATGTTATCGATAAATGCTGTAAAAGGCTTTGAATATGGAAGCGGTTTTGATGGTTCCCAAATGAAAGGTAGTCAGCACAACGATCCATTCAATACCGATGGCACCACACAATCGAACCGATCTGGTGGTATTCAAGGTGGTATTTCTAATGGAATGGATATTTATTTTAACGTAGCATTCAAACCTGTTGCAACCGTTATGCAAGCGCAGGACACCATAGATAATAAAGGTCAGAAAGTAGTGATGGAAGGGAAAGGAAGGCACGATCCTTGTGTTGTACCAAGAGCAGTACCTATTGTAGAGGCAATGGCTGCTTTAGTTCTTGCAGATTATAGCTTACTTAGTCGAACAAATAAAATTTAGTTTATGAAAAAATTAGCTTTACACT
>JABAZL010000154.1 GCA_018608425.1 Flavobacteriaceae bacterium | reverse complement strand
TGATGTTGTTTACACTTCGTGCATTCATCAATTCAAATTCATTGTCAATAAGCCCCTGATATCCCTGATGAATGGCATAACACTCGATACCATAATATACACTAGCCCGAACAACAGCACGTAATGCAGCATTCATTCCTGGTGCATCTCCTCCAGAAGTTAAAACGGCTATTTTTTTAGGTTGATTTTTCATGTTTTTATTAAAGATTGTAAATTTAACGAAAACACAACACATTTTAGTATTTGTGGCGTGTACATTAGATTTTTGTAACAAAATCGATTTAGTTTTTTAAAATCTCTAAAGCTAATTGGCGTGGATTCAACAGATCATTCAGGTTTTGTTTCAACAGGTTTTTTATTCTTTTTTGAAATTATTTTTTGAATAAGCCCTTCAAACGTTTTAAAATCAACTTGGTACGAAAGTCCTACACCCTGTGTATAACCCAAATCGTCACTGATATATCGAAATTCATTTTCTTTATTAAACACTTTTGCCTTTAGCGTGCCTTCCTCATTCAAAATGAAGTCGATCTGAACATCTCCAACAATAAGCGTTTCCTCTACCCCACCCACTGGAACACCTATTTTACCGTTCAATAAAATTTTATCACTAATCTGAGTTACAAAAGTTACACCAATACGATCTTGAGATCGAATATCAAGATCGGGTCGTTCATCGCCTTTAAGATAATTTAGTCCAAAATTCAATTTCCCATCTCCCTCACCAATCAATGAGCTCAAAACATCAGAGGCTTTTTCATATAAATTATTTGCAATCCCTTGCGTAGAAAAAGAAACGTCGCTCACAAAAATACCTTGAGAGAGCAATGAAATTGCTTGAAGTTGTCTTCTTTGTTGATCCGCAAGTCTATAATTAATTTCTGAAGCAACAATACCACTAGTATTGGGGAAGTTAATTTCAAATACTGGATTATCGGGCTTTAGTAGGCTCCCCTCTAGCTTAATTAAGACGTTGGTTGGTATTTTTTTATTAAAATTAGGGTTATCTACTAGTAAGGCAGGATTGGCTCCTCCTGGAACTTCATACACTGCTTCAATATTCATTTGAGCTTCTAGCGGGTCACCTTCCCAGACAATGGTTCCTCCTTGGTTAACATTGAACTTTTTGTCAATTAACCCAAAGTTTTTGAAATTATAAATACCATCATATGCAACAAAATCTCCCCACATATTAAATTTACCGTCTATGTTGGTTTCCATCAATAAGTTTCCAGAACCTCGTCCCGTTAGTGTACTACCAGAAACCTGATCAACCACAATCTCAACTTCTGCCTTATTATTTACGTCCAAATCAAAAGTCATTTCAAGCCCTCTGGCAATTGTAATTTCCTGAAGTTCTTCTTCAACTTCATTCGTTGGCTTATTGAAATCAGTCTTAGACATGAAGTCGATGAATGAAACGTCAGCAAGTCCTGTATTCTCCTCCCATGGAATCAAGATCGAAGTACCATCTGCAGTTGCACCATCAACATCAATCATTAGGTTTTTAGTTGGACCATGAACATGAATGTCTCCATCAAGATAACCCGATCCATAAAACAAAGATCCTTTTTCTTTCATGCGATTCATCAATATTAAGCGATCTGAATTTATATTCATATCCATTGACCAATCTTTAAAATTGAGATGAGAAATGGTTCCTTTCAATAGCCCAACAGTCTCACGAGTTTGATCAAAAATAGAGGTAGGTATGAATTTAATTTCCTGTTCAGACAATATAAGCTGAGTCGACTCTTCAAGACCGTATGCCGTATTGGTAAAGGGGATTGTCATATTGAAACCATCGAGTGTAAGATTCCCGGTATGAGTTAAATTATCTATCGGGCCCCAAAGATTAAATTCTCCTGTTAAAAGCGATCTTATCTCAGTGACTTTCCCCTTCCCCAAACGAGAAAGGAAAGACATATCAAAAGAATTCATTTCGATGTCCATGTCTAAGGTAGTCCGTTTTTCATGCACAAGAACGCCACCTTTCACAGATAAGGTTTTTGCTTGATTCTTAATGACTGTTAACTCATTTCTGTAGGAATTCAAAACGGTGTTTCCTGAAGAATTAATCATCAAATCCCCAATTTCGGCTTCATTGATGACCAAATCCGATAAGGTTATGTTTAGTAAAGCGTCGTTACGAAGTGGGGTTCTGTAAAAACTAATATTGGAATTTAATTCCGCTTGTATTGCATAATTATCAGACGGAGGAAGAAAAGGTTCTATGCCAACATTGTTTAGATCTAATTGAAAGTCGAATTCGTTTTTCGAACTGAACATTCCAGCTAATTGTATGCGTTGTTCAGAATTTGCAATCGCAATCGGATTAACTTCATAGACTTTTATTTTTGAATCATATAGTATTTGATTCCCTATCGTTTTCTCAAGTTCCCAGACGATGGTGTCGCTTTTAAGGTTGAATTCGCTGATGTCAATTACAGTAGAAGTGTTATCTTGAGTATAGCTGAAATTTGCTTCAAACGTATTCGATTCTATAGTCCCAATAATGCCTTCTAAACGAATTTGATTTTTTTTGTTTTTTGGAGAAGAAATCAGAAAGAGGTAATTTGTTTCTAGTGCTCCAATACGAATTTGATCCGCTGACATGAAGCTTGTATAGATTGGATTATTAGAATCTGTTTCAAAGTGTAAGCCTTTAAACTTATATTTTTCAAACAACAAAATGGGAATATCAAAAACTACAGCAGTTTCTTTTACATCGGAACTGATTGTGCCCGAAAGGAAAAAATCATCTGGAGTTGACAAATTAGGGAATAACGCCTCAGTTAATTTTGATTTCATCTGCACATCAAAACTAAAAAACTGTTTCGGACTAGTCAACTTTGAAGCCTTTACAAATAGAAAATCATCTATCATTCCTTTGATTAAGGGAGCAAAATTATTATACCCAAAATCTCCCTCGATGAGCAGATTTATTGCATCGGAATCTTGAATGGTAATTGATTTTTTGATCCCAACAGATTGAGCGTTTAATTTCAAATCTTTGAATTGATTTTGTTTGCCATTACTGCTAATTATTGGAGCACCTAATTCAAAAATAAATTGATCTTCAACTGCAGTTTTTTTAGTTTTTTTCAACCTAAGACTAGTAGATAATGTAATGTCGCTATTCACATCTGCGAGTGCAAAACTCGAAAGATTAAGGGACTTAAAATCTCCATTCACCTCCAATGACTCCACAGCGTGATTGAAAGCAATTTCCATATCGAAAAGATGACGACTTTCCATAGAGCCTAACGTAGCTGTAGTGAGCTCATTTTTATGCCTTGCAAAAAAGTTAAGATTATTTAAGGTGTTTTCTCCAATTTCAAGCTGATTAATTAAACCTTTAGATTCAATAAGAGTAAACCTCCTTTCATCTACAGTACCATTAATAGACAAGGAGGCAGTTGCCTTTATCGGGGTCTTTTGATTTAATAATGTTCCGAGATCGAAAGCATCGACATCCAAAGTAACTGCAAGTTCCCACGGCTGATCAACAGTAACCCGCTTCAGCTTAACATTGGGGCTCAATACTCCCAATTTAGTTTTAACATTGGAGATAATATTCCAATTATTTTTATCTCCAGTAAACTCAGAATCAATGATTAAATCGCCCGTCTTTGTAGTATACGGCTTAAGTTGATCGTACGTTTCTTTTAAAAAAATGGCACCCAATGCCTTATCAGAGGTTTTGATGGAAATTGCATCGGAGTTGATCCTTGTTTTATCTTTTTGAAGGCCGTCAACAACCTGAATAGTTCCCTCGATTAGAGAACGAAACGCACCTTGTAGCTTGAAGTTCACTTCAAAATCTTGCAAACTTCCCTTTACAACAACGTCAGCTTTTAGCATCGACTGTGCTTTTAGATAAGGCTTTAAAGAAGGGAAATCGTTTAGCTGTATGGTGTTTTTATCCAATTGAATAAAAAACTCAGCTGGGTTTAGATTGGCTAAATTACCGCCAAGAAAAGTAACCAATCCAGAACCATTAATTTCATTCTTATTGAGTTTCAAAGCAAATGATTCTGACATTAAACTCTCGGAAGAATATCGAATATCCGCTTGAAACGAATTTATGGAACCATATAAATCCGATGTACCGTTTAAAGATTCAATGTCGACACTCAAAACATCTTTCTCGAAATTAAAGGTTTTTAAAGCTAAATCAATATCCCAAAAAGTGTTTCTTGAATTCAAGACATTCATGTCTTCAATAACCACTAAAGCGTTATTTAGGTTTAAAATTTCAGATTTAAAGGAAAATGCTTCTGGTTTTACAGCTGTAGTGTCTTTTAATTTTTCAATAAAGTATTGTAATGATGATTGAGTTTCATTGGGGTATTGCGTTAAAAAAAACTGCACCCCGTCCAAGCCTATGGATTTAAAATCATAATCTCGATTCAAGAAACGATCCAAACCGTTGAGTGAAGTCTTCAATTCTTGAACAAAAAGCAGGCTATCCTGATGGTGATCTTGAATCAAAATATCGCGTATCAAAACTTCTCCCTTGAGGTTGATCGAAGCTTTCTGAATTGATATATCGGTATCGAAGCGACTGTTTACGTTTTGGGTGATTTGTTGTGCAAATTGTGTTTGCACACTCTCCAATGACAATATGAAAAAGAATAGCCCTCCCAAAAGGATCAAAATCGATACAGAAAGGATTGCAATTTTCTTAAACTTATTGATAGGAAACACTTATTTTTGAATTATTAATGAAAGTTAGCAATTAATGAAACAACAACCGTGCTATATTTTAGCAATTGAATCTTCTTGTGACGATACTGCAGCTGCAATATTACGAAATGACGAGGTTTTATCAAACATCATTGCCACACAAGATGTACATAAACAATACGGAGGTGTCGTTCCTGAATTAGCATCTAGAGCACACCAACAAAATATTATCCCTGTTGTTGACCAAGCGCTCAAAGAAGCTGGAGTTTCAAAAAGTGAATTAAGTGCTATTGCCTACACTCGAGGTCCTGGGCTTTTAGGATCGCTTTTGGTGGGTACTTCCTTTGCTAAATCTATGAGTATGGGATTGGATATTCCACTTATTGACGTCAATCATATGCAAGCACATTTACTTGCACATTTTATAAAAGACGAACACCCTACTCCCACCTTTCCTTTTCTAGGCGTAACTGTTTCTGGTGGGCACACACAATTGGTTTTAGTAAAAGATTATTTTGAATTTGAATTAATCGGAACCACCTTGGATGATGCTATTGGAGAAGCATTTGATAAATGTGGTAAAATTTTAGGTTTGGGATACCCCGCTGGACCAATAATAGATAAACTTGCAAAGACAGGAAATTCCAAAGCCTTTTCGTTTCCTGTTCCAAAAGTCCCCGGGCTGAATTTGAGTTATAGCGGTTTTAAAACAAATGTGATCAACTTCATTCACAAGAACATGCAAAAGGATACTGGTTTTATTGATGCCAATCTAAACGACTTATGTGCCTCTATACAATACACTTTAATTGAAATTATCTTTCAGAAAATTGAAAAAGCGGTCGATCAACACCAAGTATCTAAAGTTGTTTTAGGAGGTGGAGTTTCTGCAAATTCTGGACTTCGTTCTAAACTCGAAACCACCGCTGTTCAAAAAGGATGGAACATTTATTTACCACCCCTCGCCTACACTACTGACAATGCGGCAATGATAGGAATTGTTGGTTACCTCAAACATCAAAAAGAAGACTTTGGAAGTCTTAAGGAAGCGGCATCTGCTCGACTAAAATTTTAATTATGGATTTATTTTTTCACAATACAATTGATCTAAAAAACCCAGCCTTTGTCTTTAGCGATGAAGAAAGTCGTCACCTATCCAAAGTCTTGCGAAAGCAACCGGGAGATTTAGTTGCTGTAACCGACGGTAAAGGTTTGGAAGTACATATTCAAATTCAAAACATCAGTTCAAGAAAAACGAGTGGTCACTTGGTTGAAACAATTGTACATCCAGCCCCAAAACATCAAACTCATATTGCGATTGCACCTACAAAAAACATTGTTCGTTTGGAATGGTTTCTTGAGAAAGCAACGGAAATTGGGATTCACCGCATTACGCCACTCTTGTGTCAGCATTCGGAACGCAAGGTAATTAAGCATGACAGACTAACGAAGATTTTACAAGCTGCGCTAAAACAGTCCCAACAATTTCATCTTCCACAATTGGATGAGTTGATTTCCTTTGAAACTTTTGTTGCACAACAAAAAAAAGGATACATCGCACATTGCAATACAGGAGAAAAATTTGATTTAGCAGATATAGCAGCGACTGAAAAAAGTAACTGCATCCTCATTGGACCTGAAGGTGATTTTAGTGTGGACGAAGTTACTTTTGCAGAAAAAAACAACTTCCAATCCATCAGCCTAGGGAGTCATCGTTTACGAACAGAAACGGCAGCATTAGTTGCCTGTCATACCCTGTCTTTGATCCATAGGAATATATAATTGAATGTTTCAATTAATCCTTATCTTTAAAAAATGAATTCGAAAATCATATCCCAAGGTATCCTAAGAGCCATTCTAATCTTAGGCGTTATTTGTTTGTTAGCCTATGTAATTTACCTCATACAATCGCTTATTGTTTATTTGGTGATTGCTGCCATCATATCGCTTATGGGGCGTCCGGTTCTCAATTTTTTCAATACCTATTTAAAATTCAACAATACCCTTGCAACCATTACAACTATGGTGATTTTTGGATTTTCAATTTTTGGACTCTTTGCTCTTTTTATCCCCATCATAAGTCAACAAGGCGATAATTTATCGCTTCTCAACATCACAGAGCTTGAAGAGAACACCATTCTTTTAATCAATCAAGTTACCGAATACTTTTCTTTAGGTGATGAATATTGGAAAACGTGGCTTACCGAACACGATTGGAGTAGTAATTTAAATTTAAGTGCCATCCCTGATTTTTTGAACGTGCTCATTGGGTGGCTCAGTAGTTTTACCATCGGTTTATTTTCGGTTTTATTCATTAGTTTTTTCTTACTAAAAGACAGTCAACTACTTGAACAAATTACTTTTTCCTTCGTGAAAAAAGACCACCACAGCCGAATGAAAAAGTCATTCAAGAAGATTCAAAATTTATTATCCAGGTACTTTATCGGTCTTCTCATTCAGATTTCTATCCTCCTGATAATCTACAGTACAGTGCTTCTTATCTTTGGAATTGAAAATGCATTCATCATTGCCTTCCTGTGTGCGCTTTTGAATTTGATACCCTACATAGGGCCACTAATTGCAGCATTATTGATGTTGATACTTTCCATGACTTCAAATATTACTGCAGATTTCAGCACGGTTATTTTACCTAAATCCATCTATGTTTTAATTGGGTTTGTAATCGGTCAACTAATTGACAATTTTTTCAGTCAACCCTTTATCTTTTCAAACAGCGTAAAATCGCATCCCCTTGAAATCTTTATTGTCATTCTCCTTGCAGGATTGTTATTCGGAACGACCGGATTGATCTTTGCAATTCCTATGTATACAGCAC
>JABAZL010000160.1 GCA_018608425.1 Flavobacteriaceae bacterium | reverse complement strand
ATGAACTGAACACGTTCATTAAACTTATAACCAAATAAAAGAACCAAACGCTGTACATCTAATTCTCCATTAGCGTTGTCCGGTTGATTGTACAAAATTTCGCCATAACCTCCGAGTGTAACTCCCTGAGGAATTGCCTCAAGATTAGACATAATTCTTTGGTATCCATTGATTTGAATAGGTATCGTTGGAATACTATCTTGTTGTGTGTTTTGAAGCTGCGTTTGTTGTGCAAAACCAAACGAAGTAATTAAAGTTATAACTGTAAAAAAGAATGCTTTCATTGTATTTATTTAGATTCATTAAAAATAATAATGCAAATATATAATGCTGAAAACAATTTACAAAGCTTATTTAGATTAAATTTAAATAAAGATGTTAAGTGACTGATTATAGGCATATTCAAATTGAATTGGGTTGATATTCAATGCTATTTTTTGCTGATTAAAGAAAGAAAGCAACTTCTCTGTCGGCAGATTTCCTGTCAAATCATCGGCAGCCATAGGACAACCGCCGAATCCTTTTATCGCGCCATCAAATCGAATACATCCTGCATCATAGGCAGCGCTAATTTTCTTAAAAGCATTTTGAGGTTGGGTATGAAAATGAGCTCCAATTTCTATTTCTGGATACTGCATCATCGATGCTTTAAATAGTTGACTGATATCAGCATCTTTTGCGGTTCCAACGGTATCAGAAAGCGAAATGATTTGAACCCCTTTTCCGACCAAAAGATCAACCCAATTCATTACAATGGAAACAGACCAAGGATCTCCGTAGGGATTTCCAAACCCCATGGACAAATAAACAACAAGCTTTTTGCCAGAACTTGCACAAACCTGAAGTAATTCATCCAACAACACCAGAGCTTCTTGTTGTGTTTTATGGGTATTCCGCATTTGAAAATTTTCTGAAACAGAAAGTGGAAACCCTATGTAAGAAATTGAGCTGAATTGTGCCGCTTCAAGTGCACCTCGAAGATTGGCTACAATAACTAACAATTCCGACTTACTCGCTGTCATATCAATATTTCGTAGAACCTCAGCAGTATCTCGCATTTGAGGAATTGCTTTAGGAGACACAAAACTACCAACGTCTAGGACATCAAAGCCAACTGTCAATAACGATTGCACATACTTGATTTTTGCCTCAGTAGGTATCCACTTCCTAATGCCTTGCATAGCATCTCGTGGACATTCAATAAGAATAGGGCTTTTCATTGGCTAAAGATACGTTTTTGTCTAGAATAGAAGATAGATGGCAATGCCTATCAAAAGAATTCCTTGTCCAAAATTCATCCAATAAAGGTTTTTAGGATTACTTAACATTGGAGCAATAAGAGTAGCGGCTGCAATTGAAACAAATATAAAAACTATTGCAGCTTGGAGCATAAACAAACCACCTAAAATAGCGTATTGTGTTCCGTGAGAAAGGGTATCATGAAACAAAAAACCAGGAAAGAAAAGCCAGAAAAACAAACTGACTTTAGGGTTTAATAAATTCATTAACATTCCTTTTTTAAAAATTTTAACGGGATCTTTTTTGGCTAATGCAGTTTTTTGAACTTCTATTTTTAAATTATTAAAAGTTTGGGTCGCGAGATATAAAAAATAGAGAGCCCCACAAATTTTAAGCACTACAATCAAATTGGGATACAAACCAATGAATTGACCCCATCCTAGTACAAGAACTAGCGTATGAAAGGGCAAGCCACAAACCAAACCGGCGGCTAGCATCAAAGCAGATTTTGATCCTTTGGCCAAACTTTCACTGAATACCAAAAGGATATCTGGCCCAGGTGCTAAGGTCAACATTATAGATGCTAATAAAAAAGAAAAAAGTTCTTCCATAATAATTGAATTCAAAGTTCGATATTTTTTTCAAATAAAAGGATTCCAACTATCTTTACTGAAAATTATAACAGAGCAAAATGATTGACCGAATTGAAAATGAAATTGAGACTCTAAAAGTACAGCTAATCAACCATTCTTTGTACAAAATGATGGAAAGCCAAGAAGACCTTCAAATCTTTATGGAACATCATGTATACGCGGTTTGGGATTTTATGTCTTTAGTTAAAAAACTACAATTAGACCTTACAACGACTACCCTCCCCTGGGTACCGAGCGCGACGCCTTCTGCTGGACGATTGATCAATGAGATAGTCTGGGGCGAAGAAACGGACATCAATAAAGATGGAGTACCCATGAGTCATTTTGAAATGTATTTGGAGTCCATGGATCAAGTTGGAGCATCTACGCAAGCAATGAAACATTTCTTAAGCACGCTTCATACATCGCCTACCATTCAACACCACATCGAGTCGGCAGAACTTCCAAGCTATATAAAAGAGTTTTTGAAATTCACTTTTGAGGTTATTGAATCGAATAAAACGCACGTGGTTGCTGCTGTTTTTACTTTTGGTCGAGAAGATTTGATTCCGGACATGTTCATTGAAATGATCAGAAATATTAATAACAATTCGAACCTTGATTTAAGTCATTTGATTTATTACCTTGAACGCCATATTGAAGTTGATGCTGGAGAACATGGCCCTATGGCTTTGAAGATGATTCAAGAATTGTGTGGAGATGACCCAGTGAAATGGGAGGAAGCACTTGTAGCATCAAAAGCTGCACTCAACCACAGAATTGCCTTGTGGGACGGTATTGCAGACTTAATTTTAAAACCAATAACCAAATGAATACTATGAAGTCAATTTATTTATCAGCATTTCTCCTTTGTACCAGCCTAGGAATTGCACAAACACCAGCATCGGATGCTTATGCTTCGACCATTGAATCTGAAGATTTAAAACAATTATTATACGTTTACGCTTCTGACTTTTTTCAAGGAAGAGAAACGGGAACGCTAGGCCAGAAAAGAGCTGTTACCTTTTTAAAGGAGTTTTATGAATCTCGAGGGATTCAAGCTGGCGCCGGTAGCGAAGATTATTTTCAAAAAATGACCCTGAACATCAAAGGGAAAGAAATTGATACCGAAAATGTTATTGCTATTATTGAAGGTTCTGAAAAACCGGAGGAATATCTTGTTATTTCTTCTCACCTAGATCATATTGGAACACACAAAGGTGAGATCAACAACGGAGCTGATGATGATGGCTCTGGAACGGTAACTCTACTCGAAATTGCTGAAGCTTTTCAAAAAGCAGTTGCAGATGGAAATGGTCCAAAAAGATCCATTATTTTTTTACACGTTACTGGGGAAGAAAAAGGACTTTTGGGTTCTGAATACTACGCAAACAATCCACTTTATCCTCTAGCCAATACCATTGTGAATTTAAATATCGATATGGTAGGACGCACAGATCCAAAACGAGTAAGTGACAACCCCAATTACATCTACTTGATCGGCTCTGACCGTTTGAGTACAGAATTACATGAAATTTCGGAAGAAGTTAATAAAGCTACTGTAAACATTGATTTAGATTACACGTACAATGCACACGATGATCCAAATCGTTTCTACTTCAGAAGTGATCACTACAACTTTGCGAAAAACAATATTCCTGTTATTTTTTATTTCAACGGTACACATGATGATTATCACAAGCCAACCGATACAGTTGAAAAGATTGAATTTGATTTGATGAAAACAAGAGCGCGCTTAATTTTTGCTACTGCTTGGGAATTAGCCAATAGAGAGGAACGTATAAAACTTATTGAGGAATAACATATTCCCACAAAACTGTACTTATGAAATATTATTTTCTAATGCTTTTATGCTTCGTTAGTTTGCTCAGTTATGGGCAAGAAATAGACAATTCATCGAATACTATTGAAGTTGAAGATTTTCAAGAATTGGATTCTATTGATGTCTATAAAATCAAAAGACTTTCTTTTGGAATAAAATTAGGGATCCCAAACATTGCAGGTTTTTCTTTGGAAGGTATAACTCCTTTGCTTGGAAACCGTATTGCTCCTTTTGCAGATTACAGTTCTTTTCCTGTTAACACGGTCGATACAGACATTGACTTAACGTATACAGAATTTGGTTCTAATTTTTACTTTGGAAACCAAGGGAAAGGAGTTTACGTTGGGATTGGTTTCGGAAACTTAAAACCAAACATTACATTCAAAGAACAAGAGTTTGAGGAGAATGGGAATCGAGGTATAGGAACTGCAGTTGTTTCAACGCAAATAAAAACTACCAACCTAAAATTGGGTGTCAAAACTGGAGGTCGGGTATACTTCCGTCTCGAACTAGGATATGGAATTGGCACCATTCCAACAACTATTGAATTGAATGGTACGTTTACTTATACAGACGGCGATGGGAACATCCAAACAGGAACAGGATCTGAAACTGAGGACTTTCCAGCTATCCCTGGGGTAAGTACCAACGGAGTTTTAGTCGGTAATTTTGGTTTTGGTGTTTCGTTTTAACAAGTAGTCAATTCAAATTATATTGAATCATCATGAATAATAAAGCCCGCTAAATAATAGCGGGCTTTTAGTTTTTAAGGATTACCTGGGATTTGTTGTAATCAAAAAAAGCCGCCTTTTCTGACAGCTTTTAAAGAACTTAATTACTCTTTATCTTTTGCTCTATCGTAGATGTATAATTGTTTTATTTTTCCATCAACAATATTAGCATCCAAAATGGAGTGTATCATTGTTTCCTCACCATTTACTGTATCGGTAACGTCATTGCCAGTAGTCAGCCAATTTCTTTTTTCACCATCCTTTTGTTGAACAGTATTTGTTGCCATCCAATTAACTTTCCACATAGGGTTACTTGACTCGAACCAAGCAGCTAAAGCTACTTTGTGAGCAGCACTTCCTTTGATTACCGTCCCGTCTGAAGCATGAATGATTATATCTTCTGCATCCATCGCTGCAATTTTATCCAAATCTTTATCGCTATGCGCCTGGATATATTCCATCCAGATTTCAGTAACAGTAACGTCGCCACCGATTAAATTTAATTTTTCACCTTTATCATCAAATTCGTAACCAATAACTGTATCTTTTTTGGTTGTACTAGTAGTTTTTTCAACTGTAGGTTGGCATGATATCAAAGCTGTTGAAAGTAGTGCAAGTAATATGAAATTCTTCATTTGTATTTTTTGATTTATGTTTAATTAAAAAGTTGAATAAATTAGAGTAAGCTCTTCCGCAGGTAACATTTCTCTTGAATCTAAAAGAGCGCTCCAAGCCTTTTGACCTAAGAAATCATCTGCAAGTTTCAATTCTGTAGTATTTTCCTTTTTCGTTGGAAAGTTAAAAGCTATGTGTGTAGCTGTAGATTCTAGAGCTTTAGTCACATCATTTGATCCAATCAATTCACTCACTCCCCAATACTTGATATATCCATCAAGGATTTGTTGTTGAGCAATTGGTTTCCAAACTGCAGTTTCGTAGGCAATAAAGTCCGCATTTTTTTGAGTCATATAATGGAAGGATGATTTATCACCTATCTCCCACTCCAAGCCTCTCCAACCAGTAGTTGTTACCACTTTATAGGTTCTACTTCTCATTTCTTTTACAATACCTTCGTTAGAAAGCATTTTATTGATAGCCTTTTTGCTTTTTCCTTTAAAAACTTTCTTTGCTACCTCTTCCCAATTATTTTGATCCATTTTGTCTTGTTTAGCATTTCTGCGAATCATTACAAAATATTCTGCCCAACCGTCGTCACCTTCTCTTGGAGTTCTTTTCCATACAGACCATTGTGTTATGTATCCTTCAGCAACTAGAGCTTCGTTTACTTTTTGCCAATTCTCTTCAAGCTTCAAATAACTTCCCTCTTTTCCATCTTCTAAAAGCATCGCCAACATTGTTGTCGATTGTGCATAAGAAAATGTTGCTAGAAAAAATGAAATAATAAAAACAGTCTTTTTCATATAATAATAGTTTGTGATTTATAATACTCAAATATATAAAATGAATTGCAAAACACAATCTTTATGAAAAGGTTTAGAAGCTAACAGATTAATAAAATGATAAAAATGAGTTGAAAAAATGAAATATGAATCAAAGAATACAGGTACACGGAAATCGTATTTATCATACTATTTTTCTCAACGACTTCATTAGAACAGTATAAAGCTTTAAATTTATATTTTAAAAGACTGGAATGAAAACAGGAATCCAATTGTATAATGTTGATGAATGCCAAATGAAATTAAAAGAACTCCATTTGGATTGGAAATTCGATGATAACGGAATTGAAAAAGAATTTCGGTTTAAAAATTTTGTGAAGGCATTTGAATTCATGACGCAAGTTTCAGTTGTTGCTGAAGACCTAAAGCATCATCCAGAGTGGACTAATGTTTATAACAAAGTACAGATTCGTTTAACAACGCATGATTCTGGCGGGGTAACCGATAAGGACTTTGATTTGGCGCTAGCAATGGAGCAGATTATGAGGGAATAAAAAACCCTCCATAGAGGAGGGCTTGATTGTGTTCTATTTGTTTAAGAAAATGAATTTCTTAAAAACAATTCGATCAGTTAAATCTCGTAGCTTCATCATTTTTTGATAATTTTTATCAGCGTTTGAAGAAGGCTGTGCACTTAATTTCAAAAAGTCAGAATACTTGTCAAACCAATCAACTGTAAAGTGAGACCATGCAATATCTGTCCCTACTCTATCGATTCGTTTTGATAAACTCCATCCTTTTCTAGGTGACCCTTTCGCTATTGTTTTGGTTGTAGCTTTTTCCATGTCTTCATAAGCCTTGTATTTGTCATGCTTAACTTTCATCAAGTTCAATACTGCAATATCCGGATAATCTGTTACACCTTCTTGTAGTACCTCTGCAACATTAACAACTTGAGTTTCGAAAACAATTTTTCTGTTTTCACGATTTTTCCTCGCCCAATCCATCAATTCTGATTGTGTCATATCTGTAAACTCTTCGGTCCATTTTTTACCTTCGTAGTCCTCATCCATTATATCCATATCATATACAGAAACAACTAAGTGCGTAAATGGGCTTTGGGCACCATTAATAACTTTCCAAACGTGCCAGCCTAAAATTCGGCCATCGTCAATGTAATTCTGATTTAATCTTTGGTATTTCGTTTTCAAGTTTTGATCGTAAGCGTTGATGTTTTCTGCATCTACAAATGCAAAATCAAATGCAATGTTCTGTGAAAACATTTGCGTTGATAAAATCAAGGCAAAAACAAATAATAGTTTTTTCATTTTGAATATAGTTTAGTTAATACATTCAAATATAAAATAACTAATTGCAAAATGCAAGTTTATTTTGAACACATAAAAATCAACTAACCAAATTCATAAAACAAAGTGTTAAGTGAATTGACAGGAATTATTGAGTACAATAAGTAAGAGCAGAAAAACTTAGTGGAAGGTTATAAAATATATTTTGCAAATTAAAAAGCCAATTGAGAACCCAAGTCCAAACATAATAAAAACTTTAGCCTGAAAAATCCATTTAAAGAAGCGCTCCCATGAATCAGGAATAAAGTTGTTATTTTCATCATTACTCATTCCGTTCTTGGTTGCATAAATGGCGTAGGCATAAACGATGCTCATAAATAATGCAAAAACAATTAATATATATAGTATTTCCTTCATTAGGATATTTTTATACACAATGTACTTATTATATTCCATAAAACCCACTTTGGCAATACCAAGATTTCACT
>JABAZL010000085.1 GCA_018608425.1 Flavobacteriaceae bacterium | reverse complement strand
TTACACGGAGTCTCATCCCAAAGTGTTTTATGATTCTATGGAGTTTTGGAATAACGAAGAGGGAATAGCGGTAGGTGATTTCACAGACAACTGCATCAGTATTTTGATTACTCGAGATGGTGGAGATTCGTGGACTAAGCTCGATTGTTCAGTTTTTAGTGATATCAAGGAAGTAGAAGGTTTTTTTGCTGCTAGTGATTCCAATATTGCGATCGTAGGAGACAATACCTGGATAGCTACTGGAGGAGTTAACAGCAGGGTGTATTTTTCTAACGATAAAGGGCGCAGGTGGAGTATATCAGAAACGCCTATTATACAAGGTGAATCGACTACCGGAATCTTCAGTATAGCCTTTTATGATAAAAAAAACGGATATGCGATAGGAGGTGATTATACAAAACCTAAACGAGACAGTTTAAATAAAATACGAACCACAGACGCAGGTAAAACATGGAAAACAATAGCAAATGGCCAAAGCCCGGGATACAGAAGTTGTGTTCAGTATATCCCTAATAGTACGGGAAAAAAATTAGTTGCAGTTGGGTTTGAAGGTGTAGACTATTCTTCAGATTCAGGTTCATCGTGGGAGCATTTAAGCGATGAAGGTTTTTACACCATTCGTTTTTTAAACGATTCTATTGCATATGCTGCTGGTAAAGGAAAGATTGCAGAATTACGTTTCAAGTAATTCTGCAATCAACAGTTTTTTAGCTAAACGCCAAGCCGCCATTAATGTCTAAATTATTTCCTGTAATAAATGAAGCTTCACTTGAAGCCACATAAGCTACTAAATCAGCAACTTCTTCAGCTTTCCCTTCGCGTTTAAGTGGAGTTGCGTTTGCAACATTTTTTCTTATTTCATCTTTTGTGAAATCATCATGGAATTTCGTGGCAATCATCCCTGGGCAGATTGAATTTACTCGAATACCCTGTGGTCCAAATTCTTTTGCTAGTGCTCTAGAATATGTTGTTACTGCACCTTTAGAGGCAGCATATAAGCTAGATCCACCACCCCCGCCATCACGAGCTGCTTGTGAAGATAAATTAACAACAGTACCACCAGAATTGAGTAAAGGTTTAAAAGCTTGTGTCACAAAAACAACAGACTTAAAGTTTACATTCATCACGAGTTCATAAAACGAAACATCGACTTCTTCAATCGATTTACGAGCAAATAGCCCCCCAGAGTTGTTTACTAAAATGTCTATTTTTTCACCGAAAGCAGCTTTTGTTTGTGCTACCAGATTATTAATATCATCTTGATTCGTTACATCTGCGAAGGCTGCAATTGCTTCACCACCGTTTTCCTTAATTAGGCGAACGGTTTCATTTCCTTCTTCCTCGCTATTAAAATAGTTAACGACAACTTTTGCTCCTTCTTTTGCTAATTTTAAAGAGATTGCTCTTCCGATATCTCTAGATCCTCCAGTTACTACTGCTACTTTACCTTGTAATTTTGACATATTTTTTAAGTGTAATTCTATTTTATTATTTGTTGTGTTATTTTAATTTGAATCCGTATTCTACTTTTTTGTTCTTTAAGCGTTATTAAAAATAATTTAGAAGTGCTAAAACACCATTGTACGAAATCACCAATGAAAATAACAAAGCCGAATACATTCCGATATACACACCTGTGCTCGTTTTATAGCTTTTCATTACTTTTTTGCTACTTAGCAGGCAAATGATTCCTAGGATTACTATGGGCAATACAAATACATTAAATACTTGAGAGAGAATTTGAATTTCAATAGGATTTGCTCCAAATGCAGGGCCAATTAAAGAAACTAAACAGGCAACGGCAGTAATGATTCTAAACTGAAGTGAGTTTGTATCTAAGGTTCCTGATTGATAATCTGCAACGAGTAAAGGCGCTATTAATAAACACGGAAAAATAGAGGATAGGCCAGCACTTAGTGCTCCAAAAAAGAAAATAGTAACGCCCCATTTCCCGGCAATTGGCTCTAAAGTATTGGCCATATCGAGAACCTGCGTGACCTCTTTTCCTTCGTAAAATAACGCACCAGCGGCTACGGCCATAATAGTAGCACTGATTATGAATATCAAAACTCCTGCTGTAACTGAGTCTTTCTTTTGTTGCCTTAAATTTTTAATAGTCCATCCTTTTCCTTTTATAAAAAGGGGACGAGACAAAAACGTTGCTGCCGCCATCGTAGTTCCAACAAATGCAGCAACCAGCATTTTTCCTCCAGTAACTTTTGGAATTGTTGGGATCAATCCTTTAGCGATATCCATCGAAAGTGGCTGAACAAAGAACAACGATAGCATAAACGATAAGCCCATCGCACTAACAAATACGATTAAAATTTTCTCGAAGAAAGTGTATTTGCCAATCAGCATCAGCAGGTAAAAAACAACAATTATTACGATTGCTATTATTAACACCGTTTCATATTGGTAAGCAATTAATCCTTCAAAGTTGATTGCTAAGATTTCAAAGATAATATTGGATGAAATTCCTAAAATACCCATTAATGAATTCCACTGACCAAACGTAATCCCAATTATAATAAGGATGGCCATTGCTTTCCCAAATTTCAAATGCTTTTTAAACCCATAAAGTGCAGTTTCACCAGTAATCAATGCATAATTGCCATATGCAAACATGAGTATCCCAGAGAATAAACAACTCAGTAGAAGAACCCATAACAATTGCATTCCAAATTTACTTCCCGCTACAATCATTGATGTTACACTCCCAGTACCAATTGTATAACCAATAGCAAATATGCCAGGGCCAAAGCCCAATATAATTGCGACTATTCTTTTTAAGATTGATTTTTTGTTTTCAGCTGTTGCCAAGATGTATCTTTTTTTTGGGGTTTATAAAATCCTTTTCTTGCAGGACTTTATTCCAAAATAGTATTCAATTATTCGTTTTGTCTGCAAAATAAACCTTCATAGTAAAACCTTATTTATATATGATTCAGTTCAATAGGAATATTATTATGGTTGACCAAAGTGGTGAACCAAAAATACATTATATATTTTAGTTCCTACAATTTATCTTAAGAGAATTTATTCTAGCGGATGTGATCAAGGGAAATTTTGATTTAGCGTATCCTAGGATATGAAAATAAAAAAGGAATACTCTTTTCAATGTTTCTCTCTTGTATCCTTTTTGTTCTATTAGAAGTAGTTTTTCTAAACTGTAAAAGTTATTTTTTTATTTAAAAATGAATTCTTTGTCTACAAAAGCAATAATTTTTTATAATTTGAAGGATGTAAATAATGTTAACTATAATATTATGAAAAGGAGAAGTGCTCTTCAGAAAATAGCGTGGGTTAGTGGAGGAATTGCAATGTTGCCTTACTATTGTTCAACTCAACCAGAAATTATTGCTTACGGCAATCTACCGATTGCAATATCCGATCGTAACTTGATTAACGTACTTTCCAATTTAATTTTGCCCGAAGACCCTGAAAGTTTCCCGACAATGGAATCTCGTTTAGACTTTGTCTTAACGCAGGTTAACGATGGCTTTGATTCTCAAGAGATTTCAGATTATTTATTTGGAATGACAGCGTTTAGGGAACATGTGATGGCGACTTATGGGACTACGTTTGAGGGCCTTGTAGAATTGGATCAGTTGGCATGTATTGGAAAAACCATTGATTGTAGTGATGAAAAAAGCTTTTTTGTCAGCACGATTAAAAGGCATTCGTTGCGTCATTTTACGACCTCAGAAAATTACATGAAAAAGTATTTAAACTTTGAATTTATGCCGGGGCGCTATAACGGCTGCGTTTCCGTTTAATTATATTGATGATGACAGAAAACACAAATACATTTGACACCATTGTTGTTGGCGCAGGAATGGCTGGAGGCTGGGCAGCAAAAGAGTTTAGCGAACAAGGTTTTAAGACGCTGTTATTGGAACGAGGTCCCAATGTGGAACATTTAAAAGATTATCCGACGACCAACATGCAGCCTTGGGAGTTTAAAAATCGTGGTCAACTGACTGCTAAAGAGATTTCTGACAATCCTGTTGCGAGTAGTTGTTATGCCTTTCGTGAAGATGCAAAGCATTTTTTCGTGAAGGATAAGGAGCATGAATATGTTCAGAAAAAACCTTTCCAATGGATTCGTGGTTATCAGGTAGGGGGGAAGTCTATTATGTGGGCTCGACAAGTACAGCGTTGGAGTAAATATGATTTTGAAGGACCCACGCGTGATGGTTTTGCTGTCGATTGGCCCATAGGTTATGATGACCTTGCAGATTGGTACACCTATGTAGAACGTTTTGTTGGAGTAAGTGGAAATAAAGACGGTTTGGATATTTTACCGGATGGTGATTTTTTAAAACCATGGGAAACCAATTGTGTTGAGGATTATTTTAGTCAAAAAGTGAAAGCGCATTACGATGACCGTCATGTGATATATGGTCGTTGTGCACATTTATCGGAAAGCAAACCTATTTTTATCGAACAGGGTAGGGCTGTTTGCATGAGCCGAAGAGTTTGTCAGCGAGGTTGTCCTCTCGGGGGCTACTTCAATGTAAATTCAACATTGATTCCTTGGGCGTTAAAGACGGGTAACATGACACTTCGCCCAAATTCGGTTGTACATTCAATCATCTATGATCAGGATAAGCAAAAAGCAGTAGGTGTTCGTGTGGTAGATGCTATTACCAAGGAAACAACCGAGTATTTTGCTAAAGTTATTTTTGTGACAGCAGCAACACTAAATACAAATTTGATTTTGATGAATTCAAAATCAAAACGCTTTCCAAATGGACTAGGCAATGACAGTGGTGTTCTTGGGAAGTATATTGCTTTTCACAACTACCGAGGAGTGATTAATGCCCAGCACGAAGGACATGCCAACTTTACTACAGAGGGAGCTAAACCTACATCACATTATATTCCAAGATTTAGAAATGTATATCGTCAGGAAACAGATTTTTTAAGAGGTTATGCTGCAGGCTTTGGAGCACAACCAATTCGTGAAATTAAAAGTGATGATATTGGAATGTTTCTCAAAAACGATTTGCTTAAAACCAAAGAAACAGGACTGTGGAATGTCAATTCACATATGATGGGTGAAACCATTCCAAAGGAAAGTAATCAAGTAACTCTGGATACAGAAAAAGTTGATCAATGGGGAATTCCTCAATTGAATGTCGATGTTGATTACGATGACAATGATGAAAAGATGTTGAAAGACTTTTTCGATGAATTTACCGATATGTATACCAAAGCAGGTTTCATAAACATTCAAACGCAGGACAACAACCGGACACCAGGGAATGATATTCATGAAATGGGAGGCGTTCGAATGGGAAAAGATCCCAAGACATCGATTTTGAATGCTTGGAATCAAATGCATCACTGTAAAAATGTTTTTGTGACTGATGGCGCTTGTATGACATCCACTTCAACTCAGAATCCTTCTTTAACCTTTATGGCTATTTCTGCGCGTGCTGCGAACTATGCTATTGAACAACTAAAAAAAGGTGAGATTTAAACTAGAAGTATTGGGAATAAAAAAAGTAGATAACTCCATTGAAATATCGAGCTTCTCCATATCCCGCATGGAGTTTATATATACCTGTAGCTAGACCGTACTCATAAATTAAGATTTTCCTAAAATTCATAATCGATAATTTACTGTTAATTAGAGTTGTAACTAAAAGATGGTGTGAAGGTAAATGAAATTGGTACTAACCAAGCAAATCAATATATACCTAGTTTTATACCGTTTTTATTCCTCTATTTTAGTTGTCTTTGTATTTTGAAAAATAGGTTTTCCTTTTAATGCTTGAACTAATGTTGTGGTAGCAAGAACAGCGTAAAGCAATGAAATAATGATAGTCGCTTTTGTGTTTTTAAAGATATAAAAAGAAAGAAATGGGAGTAGTTGTAAAGCGTGCATTCCTATAAAGTGTGAAACTCTTAAATCGCCTACTGTTTTGCTCCAACCAATAACCCACCAATTCGAGTTGTCATTTATTGCACCAACGCTATGGCTCAACTTTGAACTCATTAAAGCTCCTTCAAATGAAAAAACAACAAAAATTAGTATGCCCATACGGATAGCCCAAATATAATGACTTGATAAATTTGGAAAGGACTGTGTGAAAAAGAGCAAGCCAATATATGCAGTATAGAGTGTAACCAATACGGCCGCTAAACCCATTAACGAATATAATATAGCAGAGCTTGGTGTATCAAAGTTGAAGTGTGATAATTGTCCTTTAGAGGCTTGAAAAGTAATATAGATAAGTTCAAAACCAAATAAAAAGATTACAGTCCAATTGAAAGGTGTTGGATTAAAATTTGATAAATAATGACAATACCAAGCCATTGTCAAAGCAAATAACCCTATTGAAACTGCAAATTTAAAGGGCTTAAACCAAGCGTTTACTCCGTGAACTTGGGTCGTTGTAAGCTTGGTTAAAACGATAAATAGTATTGAAAGAGATAAGCAGAACAAACCAAAATAAAATAAGGACTCATTCCGAATTTTTAATTCCTTAACAAAATTTAATATTCCTGTAACCACTACCTTATTATTTTGTGCCAAGTGTAAACTTTGGCACAAAATAATTTAAGCAATAAAGCATTGCTCCGTATGTAAAAATGATCGTAGGTATATTGGTGTTAAATCCTAAATCAAATTCAGGAATACCAAATAACTCTCTAAAAGATTTTGTGGCAATGAGTAGTATAAAAATAATTCCATAAGCGAAAACAGAAATAATTCCAATTCTATTTTTTGTAGTTCTAATAACTCCTTTTTTTGCTTCTTCTCTAAAGAAATACCACATAGTACCAATACTAAATAAGACTTCAATTAAAATGGCTAAATAAGGATTAGATGCATACAATCCGAGACCAGCTTCCAGTGTATCTGCTCCAAAAATATGGTGCACATGACCTGAAAAGAAATCTAAAACAAAATGAATTGATACTAAAGCCATACTAACTAAACCTATTTTGGTGTTTTTGAATAGCAGTTTCCCGAGTAAGAAAACAATTGCCAACCAAAATAATTGCGGTAATAAATCGTGGCTGTATAACATGTCTACTGCCATATTATTTAATGTGGCATCAAATGCATCACTCGGATTGGTTGGTTCAAGACCCAAATAATGAAAGGTAAACCATAAAAAATCTTGTAATTGAGAAATAATTAAAAAATAAAGTAACGTTCCTTTTGGGAATTTTTGTTTTGCTATTAATGCCGTTGTAAAATGTCCTGCTATCATAATTTATAATTAATTTTTTATATCCTTCGTTCTCAGGATAATAAATGGTATTTTTTTTTACTCTGATAAATTCGTGTCTATTTGCTGTTTATAATTGATTTACTTTTTTAATTCTGAATTAACATAACTCTTTATTGCTTCTCCAGCTTGTGGTGTATATCCAGAAAATAAAAAAACTACATTTGAATTTTTATCTAAAACAATATGTGTTGGATAACCAGGTGGATTGATATTTTTTGTAACATATTCTTGACTATCTGGAATAATATTATAATCGAATTTGTGTTTTTTTAGAAATTTATCCAAACGAGAGCCTTTCGGATCGAGGGCAAATGCTAAAAACAGGACATCATCATTTTCTTTATACTCTTCAACAATCTTATTTAATTCTGGCATTTCATGGATACAAGGTGCACAAGCTGTAAACCATAAATTTATAACAACAACTTTTCCTTTAATACTCTCTG
>JABAZL010000189.1 GCA_018608425.1 Flavobacteriaceae bacterium | reverse complement strand
CTTAACCTTAGCCGAAGACGTTTAATATGAAAAGAGTTTTCCTCATTGACAATTACGATTCGTTCACCTATAATTTGGTGCACTACCTAGAAGAGTTGCATTGCGACGTTACCGTAAAACGAAACGACCAATTTGACTTGGACGAACTTGAAACTTTTGACTATATCGTACTTTCTCCTGGACCCGGTATTCCAGAAGAATCCGGCTTACTCAAAGCGGCTATTGAACGCTACGCTCCCACTAAAAACATCTTGGGTGTTTGTTTAGGTCAACAAGCAATTGCAGAAGTATTTGGCGCAAAGCTCATCAACTTAGACAAAGTGTATCACGGAGTTGCTACTCCTATTAATGTTGTTAAAGATGATGTTCTTTTCACTGATCTTCCCAAAACTTTTGAAGTTGGTCGGTATCATTCTTGGGTAGTTCAAACACCACTTCCCGATGAATTGATTGCTACTTCTTTTGACGAAGAAGGGCAACTGATGTCTTTGCGACACAAAACACATAACGTTTGTGCGGTTCAGTATCACCCAGAATCTGTACTGACGCCTGATGGAAAAAAAATAATTGAAAATTGGATTAACTCATAAGCTATGAAAAGCACACTCAACCGTTTGATTCGTCACGAGCTACTTTCTAAAGAAGAAGCCCGACAGATGATTGTCAATATTGCAGATGGGAAATACAACAGCAGTCAGATTGCTTCCTTTTTGACCGTTTTCATGATGCGGAGTATCAGCCTACAAGAACTCGAAGGTTTTCGCGAAGCTTTACTAGAACTTTGTATTGCTGTTAACCTGAGCGAATTTGAAACAATTGATTTATGTGGTACAGGAGGAGATGAAAAAGACACCTTCAACATTTCTACCCTTTCCTCTTTTGTAACAGCTGGTGCAGGAATTCATGTATCAAAACATGGGAATTATGGTGTTTCTTCGGGCTGTGGATCGAGTAATGTTTTGGAGCATCTGGGCATTCGATTTTCAAACGATGAAGATTTTTTAAAACGCTGTATGGATCAAGCTGGGATTTGTATTTTACATGCTCCTCTCTTTCATCCGGCAATGAAAAATGTAGCTCCAGTTCGAAAGGATCTAGGGGTAAAAACGTTTTTCAATATGCTAGGTCCGTTGGTCAATCCGTCTTTTCCGAAATATCAGTTGACCGGGGTTTTCAATTTAGAGCTTGCTCGCCTCTATCACTACCTATTTCAAAAAACAGAACAACAGGTTACCGTTCTTTATGACCTCAAAGGTTATGATGAAATATCCTTAACCGGTTCTACAAAGGCATTGAGTAAAAACAGCGAGCGGGTATTGACACCAACTGATTTTGGAGTACAGCTACTTCAAGCTTCTGATATTTCTGGGGGATCGAGTGTGGCTTCCTCTGCCAGTATTTTTATGAATGTCCTTCAAAACAAAGGAACCCTAGCCCAACAAAACGTTGTATGTGCCAACGCCGGAATGGCAATCGCTACAGCTTTAAACGTAAGCCCTATTGAAGGCTTTGAAAAAGCAAAAGAATCATTAGAAAGCGGCAAAGCCTTGCACGCTTTAACAACCTTACAAAAACTAAGCATCTAATGACTATTTTAGATAAAATAATTGCAGACAAAAAAATAGAAGTTGCTTTACGCAAACAACTTTTCCCTGTCTCTTATTGGGAAGCATCTCCCCTTTTTGGACGAACAACTTCCTCCCTAGCGAAGGCCTTACGATCAAGTCAATCTGGAATAATTGCAGAACACAAACGCCGATCACCTTCGAAACAAAACATCAACAGCTCCTTATCGGTAACCGATGTTGCGCAAGGTTATGAAGCTGCTGGGGTTTGCGGCATGTCGGTTTTGACTGATGGAAAATATTTTGGCGGCTCCCTCGAAGATTTAACCCTTGCACGGGCAGTAACAGATTTTCCATTGTTACGCAAAGAATTCATTGTTGACGAGTACCAACTCATCGAAGCAAAGGCACATGGAGCGGATGTGATTTTATTAATTGCTTCGGTATTGACTCGGATAGAAATTGAACAGCTCTCTACAGCTGCACAAAGTTTAGGCTTAGAAGTTTTATTGGAAGTACATAATTTAGAAGAACTAGAAAAGTCGATTATGCCATCATTAGATCTTTTTGGTGTAAACAACCGTAACCTAAAAACCTTTGAAGTTGATCTCGACACCAGCCGAACATTAGTAGAGAAAATTCCTTTGGATTTTGTAAAGATTTCGGAAAGTGGGATCAGCAATGCTGCTTCAATAGTCGATTTAAAAACCTATGGTTATCAAGGATTTTTGGTTGGCGAAAATTTCATGAAAACAGAAAATCCGGGTGCAAGCGCAGCTGCATTCATCAAAACCATTGAAGATGAAGCTTAAAGTATGTGGCATGCGGCTAACAGAAAATATTGAAGCACTTGCAGCTTTAACGCCAGACTATATGGGATTTATTTTCTGGGCACCTTCCTCTCGTTTTGTGGATGGACCAACGCCAAGCCTCTCTAAGAATATTAAAAAAACTGGTGTTTTTGTAGATGCCTCAATCGATTATATCGAAACAATTATCAAAGAACACCAATTACAAGCTGTTCAGCTACACGGAAAAGAAGCTCCAGAATACTGCACTTACGTACAATCTTTAAAGGTAGAAGTTATCAAAGCTTTCAGTATCAAAGATCAATTTGATTTCAAAATCTTAGCCCCTTACGAAAGCAGTTGTGACTTTTACTTATTCGATACCAAAGGGGAACTCCCCGGTGGAAATGGATATGGATTTGATTGGCAACTGTTAAAAGAATACCCATCTCAAAAACCTTTTTTTCTTAGTGGTGGTATTGGATTAAAAAACATAAAAGCCATTCGAGAATTAGAAAAAATAAAATTACCACTCTACGCAATTGATGTGAATAGTGCATTTGAAAGTACACCGGGAGTAAAGAAAATAGATGAATTAACACAATTTAAAAACGAATTGTATGAACTATAATGTAGACGAAAAAGGATATTACGGAGATTTTGGGGGAGCATTTATCCCAGAAATGTTGTATCCAAATGTAGCTGAATTACGAGAAAACTATCTTAAAATCACAGCAGAACCTGAGTTCCAAAAAGAATTTGACGCTTTACTAAGAGATTATGTCGGGAGGCCTACCCCCTTGTATTTTGCCAAGCGCTTATCGGAAAAATACAACACCAAAATCTACCTCAAACGAGAAGATTTGTGTCATACGGGAGCACATAAGGTCAATAACACCATTGGTCAAATACTCTTAGCCAAGCGTTTGGGTAAAACGCGAATCATTGCCGAAACTGGAGCCGGACAACACGGTGTAGCCACGGCCACGGTTTGTGCCTTAATGGGAATTGAATGTATTGTATACATGGGCGAACTCGACATCAAACGTCAGGCGCCAAACGTAGCCCGAATGAAAATGCTAGGCGCAGAAGTTCGTCCTGCACTATCGGGAAGCAAGACTCTAAAAGATGCTACCAACGAAGCCATCCGAGATTGGATCAACAATCCGGTAGATACCCACTACATCATTGGTTCGGTAGTAGGCCCACACCCCTACCCGGATATGGTAGCTCGTTTTCAATCGGTTATTAGTGAGGAAGTAAAAATCCAATTGCAAGAACTCGAAGGGCGCGACTATCCCGACCATGTAATTGCTTGTGTTGGTGGCGGAAGTAACGCCGCTGGACTTTACTATCATTATCTAAACGATACCCGTGTAAACATCATCGCGGTTGAAGCTGCCGGAAAAGGTATCGATTCTGGCGCTAGTGCTGCCACCTCTGCCCTAGGAAAAGAAGGCATTATTCACGGAAGTAAAACCTTATTGATGCAAACCCCCGACGGACAAATCACAGAACCTTATTCCATTTCTGCCGGACTCGACTACCCCGGAGTAGGACCGATGCACGCACACTTATTCCGAAGTGAACGCGCCGAATTCGTCTCCGTTCCCGATCAAGAAGCTATGGATTGGGGATTGACACTTTCACAAATGGAAGGAATTATACCCGCTATTGAAACCGCGCATGCATTTGCGGCTTTGGACGTGCGTAAATTCGGGCCCGATGAAGTGGTTGTTTTTAACTGCTCGGGACGTGGAGACAAAGATTTAGATACCTATATCGATTATTTTAAGTTGTAAATAAAAGACTACAAAAAATGAAACAAAATAGAATAGACCTCAAATTTCAGGAAGACAAAAAATTATTGTCCATCTATTTTTCTGCTGGGTTTCCCAACCTAGAAGACACCGTACCGATTCTAAAAAACCTGCAAGCTGCAGGAGTAGATATGGTCGAAATCGGACTTCCTTTTTCTGATCCACTTGCCGACGGGCCTACCATTCAAGAAAGCTCTACCCAGGCGCTTATAAACGGCATGACCACGGAAAAACTATTTACCCAACTCGAAAGCATCCGAGATCATATTGATATTCCTTTGGTATTAATGGGCTATTTCAATCCCATGATGCAATACGGGATCGAAAAGTTTTGTAAGCGTTGTGAAGCAATCGGAATTGATGGACTCATCATTCCGGATCTACCGGTAGATGTGTACCACGAAAACTACAAAAGCTTGTTTGACCAACACGGACTCTACAATATGTTTTTGATTACCCCACAAACTCCAGACGCACGTATTCGCTATATCGACGAAGTTTCTAATGGATTCATCTACATGGTTTCGAGTGCAGCAGTTACCGGTGCTAAAACTACCTTTGGCGCAACACAAACCGACTATTTTCAGCGCATTGCCAATATGAATCTAAAAACACCAACCGTAGTTGGTTTTGGGATCAGTAATACGGAAACCTATACCGCAGCAATTTCCCATTCCAAAGGTGCGATCATTGGTTCTGCTTTCATTAAATTTTTAGAAGAAAAAGGCGTGGATCGGATCCACGAATTTATGAAAGGAATTCGGTAAGAACTCCTATTCCATTTATTTTCATATTTTTAAGTTGAATACTACCCCCCAAATCGTATTCCTAAACCATGGTTAACCTACAACACTCCTCGGCTGTTTTCTGGGCTTCCGTTCCTAGGAAGCTGGCCTTTGTACTGCTTTTTTTGAGTGCCGTTTTAGAACATTGAATTCTGAAGCAAGCTTCCTTTATCCACAAATAAGAGTTTTACCGAAGGTGTGTATACACACTAGTTACTCTCAACCCACTCTACTCAACCCCATGACAAACCACTTCAACTGGAAAAAGAAACTTTTTTCGAAAACCTATACCCTTTGCTCGAGCAACACACCAATTGGGAAGTTAAAATCAGGTGCTTAAAAAAACACGCCCATACTGCTCGGCTCTAAAATCTAGTGTATTGTATTTTGGATTGCGCTTTTTGGCTTCTTTATATGCTAGCATACTTCCAATCGCGCGGTTTGCTGTCCCAGATGGCGCGGTTAGGCTGTGGGATATTATTGTTCTGCCAGCGCATACAAATTGATGCTTTCGAGGAACCTGATCGTCTATGCATTCCAATGGAATAGTAGCTTTTTTCAACAGTTTGCGTAAAAAATACTCAGGACCGTTTTTACTATTTCCTCCCGTTAAGATTAGCGTATCAACCTTTGGGTGATGCTCCAAAATCGAGAGCACATCGCGCAATTGGACATCTTGCATTCCCAAATCCGATGCATCTATTTTATCGCGATATGCGCCACCTACAATATCACAAATTCCAAAACGCTCCCGTTTCAAAAATGCTTTGCGTTGCTCAATTGCGTGGTTTGTATTTTCAAAAACCAGGCTAAGGTCGTACAAACGATCCCATATTTTCCATAGCATCCCACTACTACTGCCATAACAAAAATCTACATCCTGATCGTTTAGTGCTCCTGTTGAAAATCTTGGTGGCGGAAGGGTCCCAACGATTAAGCGAGTAGTGTTTTTAGGAATATAAGGCGGATACGGATGTTCGTGGAACCACATATTTGGAATTTTATCTAAAAATAGATATATTAGTTTAAACCAAATCAGCATCTTATGGGAAAAGGAGATAAAAAATCGCGTCGAGGTAAAATTATTTTAGGCACTTCTGGTGTAAAACGAAACCGTAAAAAAAATAAAAAAAGAGAGCAAAATCCTAGCGAATAAAAACAGGCTGCATTTCGTTTAGAGTATGCTCTTGACTGTACTGATAACCATCTGTATTAAATCCTAACAGATCGGCTTGTGTGTTACACTCCTGATCGAGAATATACCGAACCATCATACCACGAGCTTTTTTAGCAAAGAATGAAATCATCTTGAGTTTGCCATTCTTAAAATCTTTGAACTGGGGTGTGACGATGGAGGCATTAAGCGTTTTGGTATCGACCGCTGCAAAATATTCATTACTGGCTAAATTCACCAAGAGTTCGTCTTCTTGCATATCATCATTTAGGGTTTGGGTTACTCTCGATTTCCAAAAGTCTGGCAAATTTTTCTTCACTCCAACTGAGAATTTAGTTCCCATTTCTAAGCGATAAGCTTGCATTAAATCCAACGGCTTTAACACCCCATATAAACCCGATAGAATTCGTAGCTGATCTTGTAAGGTTGCTATTTTATCAATAGATAGGCTATACACATCAAGTCCAGTATACACATCACCATCAAAAGTATAGACCGCAGGGCGTGCGTTTTCTGATGTAAAAGGCAGCTGAAAAGCTTGGTTGCGTTCCCAGTTCAACTGGGATAGGTTTTCGGAAATCCCCATCAATTTCTCTAAGCCTTTAACTGATTTTTTCTTCAACAGTTTATTGATTCGTTCTGCTTCAGATAAAAACATAGGTTGAGTCGTTTGTGAAGTCGGAAGTTTCTTCTCAAAGTTTAACGATTTGGCAGGGGAAATGATCATTTTCATAGTCCAACAATTTTACTTAAAAGTAAGCGGTTCAATTGAAAACTACAAATGAATTGGATTCCAACTTTTTATAGCCGTATTACAAATTTTTATGTACGGCGTATTGTCGCCATTTTTCTAACGCTAGGCGCATGTCGTTTGGAATTTCAGAATCGAATTGCATCCATTTTCCAGTTACGGGATGTTCAAAACCTAAGGTTTTCGCATGAAGTGCTTGACGTGGAAGTAGTTTAAAACAATTGTCAACAAACTGTTTGTATTTCGTAAAACTAGTCCCCTTTAAAATTGCATCTCCACCATAACGCTCATCGTTGAAAAGCGTATGACCAATATGCTTCATATGAGCACGAATTTGGTGGGTACGTCCAGTCTCTAATTGGCATTCTAAAAAGGTAACATATCCTAAGCGCTCCAGTACTTTGTAATGGGTAACTGCTGGTTTTCCAACCTCTTCATCCTCATCAAAAACAGTCATTTGCAAACGGTTTCTTGGGTGACGGCCGATGTTTCCTTCTATGGTTCCACTATCCGCTTTAACATCACCCCAAACCAAAGCAAAATATTTACGCTCTGAACTTTTATCAAAAAATTGCTTAGACAGGTGGGTCATTGCGGTTTCTGTTTTGGCTACCACCAACAAACCCGTTGTGTCTTTATCAATTCGGTGAACCAGACCGGGGCGTTGTTTATCGTTTTGAGGCAGGTTGTCAAAATGAAACATTAAGCCGTTTATAAGCGTACCGGAATAGTTTCCATGACCAGGATGAACGACCATTCCTGCAGCTTTGTTAACGATAATTAAACTATCGTCTTCATAAACCACATCAATAGGAAGGTCTTCACCAACTAATAGATTTTCATAAGGCGGATGTCCGAAAAGTACACGGACGGTATCGCCACCTTTTACTTTATAGCTCGACTTAACAACGACATCATTAACAAATATACTACCCTCTTTAGCAGCGTTTTGTATTTTATTACGAGTTGCATTCTCTACTCGATTCATCAAGTATTTATCTACTCGAAGAGGTTCTTGTCCTGGATCTGCAGTAAAAGAAAAGTGTTCGTGTAGCACCTGTTCTCCCTGAAATTCAGGATCTAAATTATCGTTTTCCATTTCCTAAGACTAAGTCTATTTTTGAAGTTTTAGGAAGGACAACTCCGGGCTCGATTTTATCTCCTTGATAACGGATTTCGAGAACCATATCCTTTCCTATGTTGTTGCGGTAACTAATTTCGCCCAGCTCAAATCCTACAGCGGTAAGTCGGGTTTCAGCATTACGCTTGGTGATTTGTATTACGTTGGGGACACTCAACTTTCGATAACCAGAAGGGTTGACTGTAAGGTAGATTTTTCTGCCTTGCTTCACGTCTGAACCAGCAGTTGGGAGTTGCTCTATTACAGAAAAAGGTGGGTAGTTGGGGTTAAATTTTGCAGAATCAAGCACTTCATACCGCAGTTCATATTGTTCCAAAACAGAAGCAACTGTTTCTAAAGAGAGTGCTTCAATATCAGGAACTTGAGTATGCTTTCCATGCTGAGTATATTGGTTTAAACCCCAAAAACACAACCCAATGAACAATACCACTAAGAGGCCAGCCCAAAGCAATTGCTTTACAAAGAGTTTACTAAAAAAGAAACGTAAAAAATTCATTGTGATTTCAATATGCCGTAAAGATAATAAATCCCTCTTGTTTTGAACGATGGAAAACAATTACCTTTACATAAGAATTTTAGAACTATTATAATCCTAATCAAATGAATACAGTCGTTGGAGTTGCCTGGGGAGGATTTACCTCAGAACACGATATCTCTAAAAAAAGTGGTGCCACCGTTTTCAATGTGCTACAAAACAGCAAGCATGAAGTCTTTTACATACATATTACGAAGACAGATTGGTCCGTTTCTGATGCAGCAGAAAATGAATACAACTTGGATAAAGCTGACTTTTCGTTTGAAAGAAAGGGTGAGAAAGTCATATTTGATGTTGTCATCAATATGATTCATGGAGCTCCAGGAGAAAACGGGCAATTAGCGGGAATGCTCGAATTGTTACAAATTCCGCAAAGCAGTTGTTCTAGTTACACCGCAGGTCTGACCTACAACAAAAGAGATTGCCTGGCAGTTGCTCGATCCCTAAACATACCAACCGCACGTTTTTACACCCTAGATCAAGGCGATGATTACAGTACTGAAGTCATTGAAAAAGCCGTTGGATTCCCTTGTTTTGTGAAAGCTAATCGAGCAGGTAGCAGCTTTGGAATATCCAAAGTATACACCGCTGAAGAACTTCCAACTGCTATTGAAAATGCATTTAAAGAAGATACTCAAGTATTGATTGAAGCTGCTCTTGTTGGACGCGAAATTAGTGTTGGAGTTTTGAAATGGAAAAATAAGATCAACGTATTACCCATAACTGAAATCGTTAGTGAGAATGACTTTTTCGATTACGAAGCCAAGTACGAAGGAAAGTCAAAAGAAATCACACCTGCACAACTTCCAGAAGCTTGGACCGAAGCAGCTGCTACTCTTTCCAAAAAGATTTATCAAAAAATGGGATTAGAAGGTGTAACACGCAGCGAATTTATTTTCGAAGATGGGATTCCCCACCTACTCGAGATAAACACCATTCCCGGAATGACTCTTCAAAGCCTAATCCCCCAGCAACTTGAAGCAGCAGGTATTTCTCTACTAGAATTCCTAGAAGAACTCATTGCAGAAACTCTAAGAAAAAAAGAATATCTTTAGTATCATGAAAAAAGCAATTTTCCCAGGTTCATTTGATCCCATCACCAACGGCCATATTGATATCATTCAACGTGCGCTTCCCTTGTTTGATGAAATTGTAATTGCTATTGGAGTAAATTCAAATAAAAAATACATGTTTAGTCTAGAGGAACGCAAAAGTTTCATTGAAAAAACATTTGAGGGAGAAGCCAAGGTTTCCGTTAAAACCTACGAAGGGTTGACTGTGAATTTCTGTGAGCGTATTAACGCATCTTTCATCTTACGTGGTCTTAGAAACCCTGCTGATTTTGAATTTGAAAAAGCAATTGCACACACCAACCGCAGTTTATCTGATATTGAAACGGTATTTCTTTTGACTTCAACCGAAACTTCTTTTATAAGTAGCAGTATTGTTCGTGAGGTAATTCAAAATCATGGAGATTATGATCATCTGGTACCCAAAGCTGTAACCGGCTCCTAAAGACTTCCGTATACTTGTTTGATGTTTTCATAAGCGTTTTCAAACTTTTGTGGGATTTCTTTTTCAAAAACCCAAACCGCTTGTTCAATCCCTTCATCCAACTGTGGAGTTAGAGTACTTGTTGAAGCTGTTTTCATTTCAAACCAAAAAGTTTTTTTGAGTTTATACTTTCCATTGCGATTAAAAACATGAAACGTTTCGATAAGAGGCTTCACTATTTCTAAACCATCGACGCCCGTTTCCTCTTCAACCTCTCGAACAGCTGCAATTCGAATGGGCTCGTTTTTTTCAATCCGACCCTTTGGAAGATCCCACTTTTCATTCCGATAAATAAAAAGGAAGCGACCGTCTTGATGACGAACCAAACCACCAGCAGCTTCAACAATTGGGAAGTGTCTCAAAAAATGCATCCACAGTTTATCTTCTTTTTGGTGATACAAATACAAGCATTCGGTTTTTTTAGATTTAAGCGCTTTTACGATGTTTTCAGGCGATGAAAACTTTATAAACATTACAGGAGTACGATCGGTTTGAGAAACCAATTCAGTTGTTAAGAAAATTGGTTTTTGATTGAAAAATACTTTATACATTTGCGTATGATTTACAACGAAAAAATTGCCTTTGAAACGGCAGCTCATTTACTACAAATTAATGCAATAAAATTGGAACCAAAAAATCCATTCACTTGGGCAAGTGGTTGGAAATCTCCAATATATTGCGACAACCGTTTGGCTTTGTCTTTTCCAAAAGTCCGTGACTATCTTACAGATGCTATTGCTCAACAAGTTACTGCACTTTATGGTTCAGACGTAACCATTGCTGGAGTAGCAACTGGCGCTATCGGTATTGGTGCTTTAGTTGCTCAAAAATTGAACTTACCATTTGTATATGTGCGTCCAGAGCCTAAAAAACATGGGCGTCAAAATCAAATCGAAGGCGTTGTTCAAGAAGGACAGGCAGTTGTTGTCATCGAAGATTTGATTAGTACAGGGATGAGTAGTCTGAATGCTGTTACTGCAATTGAAGCAGCGGGCATTGAAGTGTTGGGAATGATTGCCTTATTCTCTTACGGCTTCTCAGTTGCAGAAAATAATTTCAAAGAAGCTGCAGTTCAACTGTATACACTAAGTGATTATAATCATTTGATTGAGCACGCAACCGCAACCGCTACAATTGAAAAAGAGCAACAAGAAACATTGGTAAACTGGAGAAAGGATCCAGCCAGTTGGAAACCTTAGTTTTTAAGCTTTATTGTTTTTAAATCAAAAAGAACTCTTTGGTTGTCTTCCAATTGAACCTTGAGTAATCCTTGAAGGTTGACCCCTCTAATAATTCCTGTGAATAAGGAACCATCGGACTCAAACGTACTTGGTTTTCCAATGCGATATAAAGAAGACTCATATAACCTTATTATTTGTTCTTCAGGACGGTTCAGTAGCTCCATTTTTTCACGAATATGATCCAAGCATATTGACAAAACATCTTCCAAGTTGAAGGTTGTTCCTGAAATTTGAAACAACGAAGCAGCTTTGGGTAAGTTTTGAAATTTTGCTTGATTCACATTAAGCCCTATTCCGATAATACTCGCGTGCAAGGAACTGCCTTTGAACATGTTTTCGATCAACACACCACACACCTTTTTGTCACCTGACATAATGTCGTTAGGCCATTTCACATGAACATTTGGAATCATTAAAGATTCTAATGCAGCTTGAATCCCAAGAGAGACAAGGCAACTAAGCAGAAAGGGATTATGAACCTCAACCAAGTTAAACTCCCTATACATACTGAAAGTCAAGTTTTTACCAGCCTCTGATTGCCAAACAGTATTTCGTTGTCCTCTCCCTTGTCGCTGTATTGTTGTCCACAAAACTTCCCCATCAGAACATGAATTTGCCAGATACCGTTGCCTAAGCAAGGAGTTAGTAGAGTCGGTGGCATCAATTTTGATTATTTTGAAATATGGCATGCTAATTTGCTAGTGTCTGACTAGAATATAATAAATTTGCATTAAAGAAAAAAATTTGATGATAAAACCTTCCAATAGTGCTGATAATCTAATTGCACAGATAATACTAGGTATAGAAGAAGTTAAAGGTCTTGAAGTAAAACTCCTCGATTTAAGAAAAATAGAAAACACAGTTTGTGATTATTTCATAGTATGTAGTGGAACCTCAAACACACATGTGTCAGCAATCGTTGGCTCAATTCAAAAAATTGTAAGTAAAGCAATCCACGAAAAACCATTTCACACCGAAGGATTAGATAATTCAGAATGGGTTTTGATGGACTACGTTGATGTAGTTGTTCATGTCTTTCAAAAAGAAACCAGAGAACATTACAACATTGAAGAACTCTGGGGAGATGCTGAAACTACACTAATCGACTCCAATCTGTAAATAAAATTATGGCAAAAGAAAATCTACCTAAAAAACCTAAGTTCAACACATATTGGGTCTACGGACTTGTAATTGTAGGGCTACTAGCCGTTAGCTTGCTAGGAGATAGTAATTCTCAAACGCTCAAAAAAACCAACATTTCAGAATTCGAACGTTTCCTCAACGATGGAGATGTTATGGAAGTAGTGGTCTATAATAAAAATCTAGCTAAGGTTTCGCTTACTGAAAAAGCTTTAGAGAAGTCGATTCACTCAGGAACGAAAACCAAAAATCTTTTTGGCCAAGAAAACATAAAAGGACCTCACTATCAATTTGAAGTAGGAAACCTTGAATTGTTTCAACGAAAATTAGAAAAAGCAGAAAGCAACGGAATTACATTCCGATATGATTTTACTACCATAGAGAATCGTTGGATGGATATCTTTCTAAGCTTCCTCCCTATTCTACTCATTGTTGGCGTATGGATTTTCTTAATGCGCAGAATGTCTGGTGGCGGCGGTGCTGGTGGAGGTAGTCAGATTTTCAATATTGGGAAATCGAAAGCAAAACTGTTTGATGAAAAAACAGACATCAAAACTACTTTCAAAGATGTCGCAGGTTTAGAAGGTGCAAAAGAAGAAATTCAAGAAATTGTTGACTTCTTAAAAAACCCAGATAAATATACCGTCCTCGGAGGAAAAATACCCAAAGGAGCACTGCTCGTTGGGCAACCCGGTACAGGTAAAACATTACTTGCAAAAGCAGTAGCAGGAGAAGCGAAAGTTCCTTTCTTCTCTTTATCAGGTTCGGATTTTGTCGAGATGTTTGTAGGTGTAGGTGCATCACGTGTTCGTGACCTCTTTAAGCAAGCCAAAGAAAAATCACCAGCAATCATATTCATTGATGAAATTGATGCGATCGGTAGAGCTCGTGGTAAAAGCAACATGACTGGATCTAATGATGAACGTGAAAATACACTGAATCAACTTTTGACCGAGATGGATGGTTTTGGGACCAATACCAATGTAATAGTTTTAGCGGCAACAAACCGGGCAGATGTATTGGATAAAGCTCTCATGCGTGCTGGTCGATTCGACCGACAAATTTATGTTGATCTTCCTGATGTTAGGGAACGCAAACAAATTTTTGCAGTACACATTGCTCCGCTTAAAACAACGAAAACTTTAGATATTGACTTCTTATCAAAACAAACGCCAGGATTCTCAGGAGCAGACATTGCCAATGTATGTAACGAAGCTGCTTTAATTGCTGCTCGTAAAAATAAAAAATCGGTAGGTAAACAAGACTTTTTAGATGCAGTTGATCGTATAGTTGGAGGTCTTGAAAAGAAAAATAAAATAATAACTCCCGGAGAAAAAAGAACGATAGCCTTTCACGAAGCTGGTCATGCTATGGTTAGTTGGTTACTCGAACACGCTGCTCCTTTAGTTAAAGTAACTATTGTACCAAGAGGACAATCACTAGGAGCTGCATGGTACCTGCCAGAGGAACGCATGATTGTTCGTACAGAGCAAATGCTCGACGAAATGTGTGCAACCCTTGGAGGACGAGCTGCAGAAAAAGTGGTTTTTGATAAAATTTCTACTGGAGCCCTAAGCGATTTAGAGAAAGTAACCCGCCAAGCTAAAGCCATGGTAACAGTTTATGGGTTAAATGACACCATAGGAAATATTACCTATTATGACTCAAGCGGTCAATCGGATTACAATTTCTCTAAGCCTTATTCAGAAGATACAGCTCAAAAAATTGATCGAGAAATTTCTATTTTAATTGAAGGACAGTATGATCGTGCCCTCAAATTAATAGAGGACAATAAAGAGAAACTCACAACTTTAGCCGAACGCCTTTTAGAAAAAGAAGTGCTTTTCAAAGATGATCTTTTAACTATTTTAGGAAAAAGACCTTTTGATAAAGAGGAAGAAGCGAAAGATGATAAGAAGACAGTAACTGAATAAACATAATTTCCTGTGGGGTTCTTTAGTGATATTTTTGGATCAAAAAAAAAGGAGCAAAAAGCTGACACAAGTCCGTACTTAGCTTCAAAAAAAGATCCTAAAGAACTTCATTTTGCTCGGGTATTTACCGAAAAAGGAGGGAAATTTATTTTCAGTGAAAATGTAGAACAAACCCGAAACTATTTTCATCAAATACTAGCTGAGAACGGCTGGGGCAGTGCGGACCTAAAGAGTGATTCAAAAAGTTTGAATAGCTTTTTTAACATTCCTGTAAATTCTGAAGTTTCAAAAAACAAAAAGGCTACTGCTCAGTTATTAGGTTGTGAATATTTGATTGCAAACAAAGGATCCATTCTAGTTTGCAGCCACCAGATACAAAACCTGAAGCTCGATGAACTTCCTGAAAATCTAATTATACTAGCAAGTGCTGCTCAGTTTGTAGAAGACGTTAGTGAAGCTATGACAATGATCAATACACGATACAAGGATGACCTGCCCTCGAATATCACTACACTCAATACTTTTGATGCAAATAAGGAAGATGATTTCCTTTCTTATGGAAGTAGTACAAAAAACCTATATTTACTCGTTCAAGAAGATTCTTAAATGAAAGATATTCAAATTCGCGCATTATCAGGAGGACTCTACGCTGGAGTTTTAATGGCCGCTATCTTTTTATCGCACTATGTCATAACTGGAGTTGTACTCCTTTTTTCAGGCCTTGCACTTTGGGAATTTCAGCGTCTTGTTCACTTCAAAAGTTTCGTTCCAATACTCACACTTGTTTTACTTTCGGTTTATGCAACTCTTGGGTTTGTTAGTGCATTCACAGAAGGGATTTTAGTTCATATTGCCCTTGCCATCAATTTGATTTTGATTGGTATGTTGTTCATATCGAAAAAAATAAAATACAGCTATCCTGTTCAATTTATATTAAGCGTTGGATATATCGTTTTATCATCCTATTTCATCACGCGAACAGCTTTTGAAGGTTTAAACTATGAACCATGGATACTCGCCTTACTCTATATTTCAATTTGGGCCAACAACTCTTTTGCCTATTTATTTGGGTCAAAATTTGGGAAGCACAAATTACTACCCGCTATATCTCCAAAAAAATCGTGGGAAGGTTTTTTTGGTGGGATGCTAGCCACTATAATTATTACCTACTTCATAGAGGGTCGTTTGCATATTTTTGACAACAACCTATGGATTTTGTTTGCTGTAATGATCCCTGTTCTTGCAACTTTAGGCGACTTTATTCAATCGTATTTCAAACGGATTGCAAAAGTTAAAGACAGTGGAAGTTTAATTCCCGGTCACGGCGGTTTTTATGACCGTATGGATAGTGTGATTTTTGTAGCACCCTTTTATTATTTATTATTAAAACTCATTTAAAATGTTCCACAAAGAAGGTTTCTTTATTATAATTTTTACATTTTTATTTACTGCCGGGATTGCTCTTGGAGCAGACTTTTTTATCGATATTATTTGGCTTAAATGGGGACTTCAGGGTCTTGCCTTGGGTCTACTAATTATCGTGTTACAGTTCTTTAGAAACCCTAAAAGAGATACCCCAATCAATGCAGATCATGTAATTGCTCCAGTGGATGGGAAGGTTGTGGTTATTGAAGAGGTATTTGAAAAAGAATATTTTAAAGACCAACGTCTGATGGTTTCAATTTTCATGTCACCAATAAACGTTCATGTTACTCGTTATGCAATGAGTGGTAAAGTTTTGTTCAGTAAGTACCATCCAGGAAAATATCTTGTGGCATGGCATCCAAAAGCATCTGAAGAAAACGAACGGACAACCATCGTATTAGAAAATAAATCATTTGGTGCGATCTTATATCGTCAAATTGCTGGTGCTCTAGCCCGCAGAATTGTAAATTACGCACAGGAAAGTCAAGATGTAATTCAAGGAACCGATGCTGGATTCATCAAATTTGGTTCACGAGTCGATCTTTATTTCCCGCTTGGAACCAATATCAATGTCGAACTAAACCAAATAGTAAAAGGTGGTGTCGATGTAGTTGCAAAAAAATAACAGTTCTTTAAAGAGCTGCCAAACTTTTTTCTATTACCTCAATTTTCTCTAAAGCATCTGCTTCCTTCTTTCGTTCATTCGCCAAAACTTGTTCAGGCGCGTTTGAAACGAAACGCTCATTCGCTAGTTTCTTCTGAACCGACGTCAAGAAACCGTTTGCATATTTCAGTTCTTCTTGTAATTTGAGGCGTTCTTTTTCTACATCAATCTTCCCTTCAAGTGGGATAAAGAATTCCAAACCATTGGCACGAAATGCACCTCCAGTTTGTTCCGATATAGTTTCTTCATAAGACACACTACTCAATTGTCCCATTTTATGAACCAACGATTCAAAGGGAATAGCTTCGGTAGAACCGATTACCTGAAGAGCAAGAGTTTCTTTGAATCCAAGTTCTTTTTCTTTTCTGAAGTTTCGAATTCCTCCAATTACTCCAGTAGCTTCTTCAAAACGATTAATGAGTTTTTCGTCATAAGTCTGAACCTCTGGCCACGTAATTACGATTAATGCTTCTTCGACAGAACGTGTTTCCATATCTTGCCACAATTCTTCAGTAAGAAAAGGCATGAACGGGTGAAGTAGTTTTAAGTTTTCTTCAAATAAAACACGGACCTCTCGGTACGTTTGCCCATCGATAGGATCTCCATAAGCTGGCTTAATTGCTTCTAGCAGCCAAGAGCAAAAATCATCCCAGATTAGCTTGTAAGATGTCATCATAGCATCAGAAATACGGTATTTATCAAAATGGTCGTTGATCAACTCTAACGACTGCTGGAATTTTTGAGCATACCAATGCAAGGCTTCTTTACTTACAACCGATTGGTTTCTGTTTTCGTCAACTTCCCAACCTTCAATCAAGCGGTAAGCGTTCCATATTTTATTAGAAAAATTCTTCCCTTGTTGGCATAGACTTTCATCGAATAACAAATCGTTTCCGGCGGCAGAACTCAACATAAGTCCTACTCGAACAGCATCAGCACCAAAATCTTCGATTAGTTTTAAGGCGTCTGGAGAATTTCCTAATTGCTTGGACATTTTTCGTCCTTGCTTATCACGTACAAGGCCGGTTAGATATACTTTTGAAAAAGGCTTTTCATTTCTATATTCGTATCCCGAAATAATCATTCGTGCAACCCAGAAAAACAAAATATCGGGACCTGTTACTAGGTCTCTAGTAGGATAGTAATAATTTATTTCCTCGTTATCTGGATTTTTAATACCATCAAAAACAGAAATTGGCCACAACCAAGAAGAGAACCAAGTATCTAATACGTCGTTATCTTGACGAAGATCACTTGCTTTTAAATCAGGATTAGCTGATTTGGTTTGCGCTAACTCAAGAGCTTGTTCTGGTGTAGTTGCAACAACAAAATCTTCTGGATTATTGCTGTAATAGTAAGCTGGTATTTGTTGACCCCACCACAACTGACGAGAAATATTCCAGTCACGGATATTCTCCATCCAGTGACGATAGGTATTCTTAAATTTTGCAGGAACCAATGCAACTTCTTCCGATTCAAGAACAGCTTTGATTGCAGGTTCAGCTAACTGTTCCATCTTCAAAAACCACTGATCCGACAAGCGCGGTTCAATTACAGCCTTTGTACGTTCAGAAGTTCCAACCTTATGCGCATAATCTTCTTTCTTAACTAATACGTTTAAGTCTTCCAATTCTTTGGCAATGGCTTTACGAACTACAAAGCGATCTTGTGACTCATAATGAAGTCCATGAGTGTTAAGCGTAGCATCAGCATTGAAGATGTCAATAACATCTAAATTGTGTCTTTCGCCAATAGCCTTATCGTTAATATCATGTGCCGGTGTAACTTTTAAGCAACCCGTACCAAATTCCATATCGACGTAGTCATCTAGAACAATGGGTATCCAGCGATTGGCTACAGGTACTTTTACTTTCTTTCCTTTTAAATGTTGAAAACGTTCATCTTCTGGGTGAATACAAATAGCAGTATCACCAAAAATTGTTTCTGGACGTGTAGTTGCAATAATAAGCGGCTTCGTTTCTCCTTCAACTTCGTAGGCTATATGATATAAAAAACCAGGTTTCTCTTCATAAATAACTTCTTCATCAGACAAAGTTGTTTGCGCTTCTGGATCCCAGTTTACCATTCGATATCCTCGATACACCAAACCTTTGTTAAATAAGTCAACAAAAACTTGAATTACAGACGCTGACATATCGTCATCTAATGTGAATTTGGTTCTATCCCAATCGCATGAGGCGCCTAGTTTTTGTAATTGCTTTAAAATTAGTCCACCATATTCTTCAGTCCAATCCCAAGCATGACCCAAAAACTCTTCTCGAGTTAAATCGTTTTTATCAATCCCTTGTTCTTTGAGGCGTGCTACTACTTTGGCTTCGGTTGCAATTGAAGCGTGATCCGTTCCAGGAACCCAACAAGCATTAAACCCTTGCATTCTAGCTCTACGAATTAAAATATCTTGTAAAGATACATTCAACATATGGCCCATATGAAGAATTCCTGTCACGTTTGGTGGTGGAATTACAATCGAATATGCTGGACGATCGTCTGGTTTAGAAGCAAAATATTTATTAGTAAGCCAATAGTCATACCATTTCTGTTCGACAGTTGAGGCTTCAAATTTTGAGGAAATCGACATAAATGGTCTGGTTTTTGTTATAAATAACAAAAGTAATTTTCTTAAAGGGATTACAAAAGGAAACTGTTGACTTTTGTGTTGCTTTTATCAAGTAAAGTAAAATTATGTATATTAGATTAACTAATTCTTAGATGATGAAAAATATAATAACCATTTTCAGTTTATTTCTTGCATTCAGTTTCAATGGATTTTCACAAACAGCAGGTCCAAAAATAGAGTTCAAGTCTAATGTAGTGGACTATGGAGAAATCATTAAGGGGAGCGATGGGATTCGCATATTTACATTTATCAATTCGGGAGATATGCCCTTAGAAATAACCAAAGTATATTCTTCTTGTGGATGTACTATTCCTAAAAAACCAGAAGCACCAATAGCTCCAGGAGAGGCAGGTGAAATTCAAGTTAAATACGACACCAATCGAGTGGGACCAATTCGCAAAACAATCACCGTAAATTCCAATGCTGTAGAAACACCAATTGTTTCCCTAAAGATAAAAGGAACAGTTCAACCCTCTTCATAGAACTGCTTTAAGAATAAATTTGTAATTGAATTTTACGCCTGCCCGCACTATTCTCAATTTTATTTTTGCACCGGGTTTTTTCTGAAACTGATGCATTATCCCTTGTAAATCAATATCACCAACTCTTTTTCCATTCACTTCCGTTATAATATCCCCCTCTTTCAGTCCAGCTAATGCTGCTGGTGAATTCACTCGAAGATTTGCAATTTCAATAATGGGTCTAAATCGCAACCGATATAGCTGGGACAAATAAATCTTGATTCCTCTGTTTTGACTCTCATTTTCAGATACATCTCTTGATTGAAAGCTAGAAACCTTTTCTTTCACTAAACTTTCACCTTTATATTGCAGTTCAATACCGCTTAAATTATAGTAAAACTTATCGAATGTTTTGGAAGTCTTTTTAAAAACAACTTGCTTATTTGGGTAATCAAAAGTCACTTTGAAGCGCTTCAGAAGCTCTCCGCCAATACTGCCAATTCTGTTTGAATCGACCAACACTTTATAGGAGCCTAAACTGTCTGGAAAAGCAGCTTTTACCTGATTCAACTTGAAGTTTCCTAAACGAAATGATTTAATTTTACTCCGGTCTCCAAATACATCTCCATTGATACCAATCCCTAAAAAGTCTGGAAAAAAAGAAGCAGGTTTTTCTATTTTATCATGCTGATCGAAAAGCCAAAGCGCATCACTAGAACCTCTATCAATCAGGAAGTCGCCTTGAATTGTTGTTCCATTTTCTTGAGTGACGCTCCCACGAACTAGTGGTTTACTATTTCTAAAACGAATGGGAAGAACACTACATTTTCTGCAAGAAATTGTTTTTTCTTCTGATCGCTCTATTCGCAAGCGTTCTGTATTGTAGTTCACAGTAATTTTGTAGTCCTTAAAAAGCGAAGCTCCTAGAATTCCATCAATCTGAGTTCACATACGCTGGCTAAAACTTAAATTTTCTTCTTCCAGCAATAAAATTTCATGGTTAAAACTTTTCAAGCGGTCAATTTCAAGAAGACTGGCTTCTACTTTAAAAGCTTTTATTGATTCAGAATTTGAGAAACCGCGTAAATTGATGCTCGTTTTATTCTTAAGTTGAAGTTCAGAAATTAAATCATTATTGAATAAAATGGTCCTATTCACTCCAGAGTCTAGAATAAAACTGAAAGTAACTCCATTGATTTTTACAGGAACAACAATCAAATTATTTACGGATTCAAAAGAAAAAGTGCGTTTGTTACTTCCATCAGAAAATAGAAAATCAGATTGCGCATGAGTTTGAATAATACCAAAGAGTAGAAATAACGGGAGTATAAAAACTAGGGATTGCTTCATGGGGGTGGCAATTAAAGTTTATCTATTGAATTTCAATGTTTTAGCACTAATGAAATACAAAACAAAAAGAATACACATTAAAGTTAACAAAAAACATTCCAAACAATTAGAACCTTGTTTTTTTTTCGATATTTGTGTATGCAATCAACAACACCAACTTTATCCCGAAAAGGAAAAGATCTTCCAGAATCGCCAATAAGAAAACTTGTCCAATTTGCAGTACAAGCCAAGGCTCGGGGTACACATGTATTTCACCTTAATATTGGTCAACCCGATGTAGCATCACCCAAAGAAGCTATTGATGCAGTACAAAAAAGTGAACTAGACTTACTTGCTTATGGGCCTTCAGAAGGGACTTTAGGTTTTAGACAGTCTTTGTGTTCTTATTACTCAAAAAACAAAATCGATGTTAATCCTCAGGATATCATCGTTACAGCTGGAGCCAGCGAAGCAATTTCTTTTACGCTTAGCTGTATTTGCGATGTTGATGATGAGGTTATAATTCCAGAACCTTTTTATGCAAACTACAATGGGTTTGCAGCTGCTTCAAACATTAAAGTAGTCCCAGTACACTCGCTTTTTGAAGAGCAATTTCGTCTCCCTTCTATTGCATCAATTGAAGCAAAAATCACAACTAAAACTAAAGCAATTTTAATTTGTAATCCATGTAACCCAACTGGATATTTATATAAACAAGAGGAAGTTGAAGCCCTTGGTGAGCTCGCTCTCAAACACAACATCTTTTTAATTGCTGATGAAGTATATCGTGAATTTATTCATGATGATGTTACCGAATTTTATTCTGTTTTACAATCAGAAAGGCTCAAAGATCACGCCATAATGATCGATTCCGTTTCTAAACGTTACAGCCTTTGTGGTGCGCGAATAGGATGTATTGTTTCAAAAAATAAAGCCTTAATCGCAACAGCTCTCAAATTTGCACACGTACGTTTGTCTCCTGCAACCTACTCCCTCCTAGCTAGTGAGGCTGCAATCAATTCAGATGCGAGTTATTTATTAGCGGTTAAAAAAGAATACACTGCGCGCAAGAACATCTTAATGACAGCTCTTGAACAAATTGACGGAGTAAAAGTATCCGATCCAAGAGGAGCTTTTTATTGTATTGTAGAATTACCGGTTGATGACGCAGAGGTTTTTTCTAAATGGCTACTAACCGATTTCAGCGATGAAAACGAAACGGTAATGTTTGCGCCTGCAGCAGGTTTTTATTCTACACCTGGTTATGGGAAAAAACAAATTCGGATTGGCTTTGTTCTCAATGAAAAAGATTTATTACGCTCGGCATCAATCTTAGAAAAAGCGCTTCAAGCCTATTCCAATTGATTTGAGTTCTCTATCTTGTAGTTACTTAAAATAAGGCTTGAAAACTATCGAACAACACAAATCATTAAAAGCATACAACACCTTTGGGGTGGAATGTTTTTGTGAATACTTCACTAGCGTAAGCACAACAGAAGAACTTCGTGCAGCGCTTTTAAATGAAGATTTTAGCCAACGGTTTATTTTGGGAGGTGGAAGTAATTTACTCCTTACAAAAAACCTAAGTGGATTGTGTATACACGTCGACCTAAAAGGAATTCGTATTGTTGAAGAGAATGATGATCTGGTAATTATTGAAGCCTCTGCTGGCGAAAATTGGCACGACTTTGTTCTATGGACATTAGACCAAGGCTATGGTGGATTAGAGAATTTAGCCTTGATTCCAGGAAATATTGGCACTGCACCCATACAGAATATTGGAGCCTATGGAGTTGAGTTAAAAAACTGTTTTGTAAACTGTACAACCTTGGACACCATAACGGCAACTCCGCATCGGTTCAACCTTGAGGAAGCGGTTTTTGGATACCGGAATTCTATTTTCAAAACAGCCTTAAAAGGAAAACATGTCATCACTGCCGTGCAATTTCGTTTGACAAAAAAAAATCACATCCTAAAAACGGACTATGGAGTAATTCAAGAGGAACTTGGAAGCAAAGTTTCTTCTCCAAAGAACATTGCTGAAGCTGTAATAGCAATTCGGCAACGAAAACTTCCTGATCCTAAAAAAATAGGAAATAGTGGTAGTTTCTTTAAGAATCCAGTAGTTACTGAAATTCAGTTTCAAAACCTTTTACAGGAGCATCCCGAAATGCCCCATTATCGTATATCTGACTCAGAAGTTAAAATCCCAGCTGGATGGATCATCGATCGTTTAGGCTACAAAGGAATCAAAAGAGGTGCTGCTGGAGTTCACGAGCATCAAGCTCTTGTTTTAGTGAATCATGGGAATGCTAGTGGAATTGAAATCCTTACTTTGGCAAAAGAGATTCAAGAAAAAGTGCTTGTTAATTTTAAGATTTCGTTAGAAATTGAAGTTAACATCTATTAACTACTCTTTATTCTTAGAATCCAATTGAAGGGTTACAGGACCGTCATTACAAAGTGAAACTTGCATATCGGCGCCAAAAACTCCAGTTGCAATGGGTTTACCCATCACCTTTTCAGTTTCAGCAATAAAAGCCTCATACATTGGAATGGCATGATCGTGTTTTGCAGCACGGATATAAGAAGGACGGTTTCCTTTTTTAGTTGCCGCCATCAGTGTAAACTGACTAATCAACAACAGCTCCCCAGCAACATCGAGAAGAGAACGGTTCATTACATCCTCTGCGTCAGAAAAAATACGAAGTTGCGTGATTTTCTTTACAGTCCAAATAACATCCTCGAGGGTGTCGGCCATTTCAATACCCAATAAAACAACTAAGCCCTGATCAATAGATCCAACGGTTTTGTTCTCAATAGCTACTTGTGCATTTTTTACTCGTTGAATTACTACGCGCATGGTCAGGGTATCAAGTGAACTTTAATTTCTATACGGGGTATCATCATCTAAAAGCTGAACATAACTTTTATAGCGAGAAGCTGGAATGGATTCATCATCTACTCCATCCTTCACTGCACATTTAGGTTCATCTAAATGAAGACAATTATTGAATTTACAGGAATGTTTTACTTTTAGAAATTCTGGGAAATAATTCCCTAATTCCTCTGGCTCCATATCCACAACTCCAAAACCTTTGATGCCTGGAGTATCAATAATTCTGGCATTGCCTTCTAAATCAAACATTTCTGCATAAGTGGTCGTATGCTGTCCTTGTTGATGTTGCTCTGAAATTACCTTAGTTTTTAAATTCAAGCCTGGCGAAATTGCATTGAGTAGAGTAGATTTCCCTACCCCACTGTGACCTGTAAACATCGATGATTTGTTCTGCATAAGGCCCTCGATTAACGCAACATCTTCTTCGTTAAAACTAGAGATTTGATAGCAGGTATATCCTATGGCTTCATAAACACTTTGCATCCATTGAATTTCCGCTTTTTCTTCTTCTCCGTAAGTATCCATTTTATTGAATAATAAAACAGCCGGGATATGATAGGCTTCTGTTGTGATCAAAAATCGATCGATGAATGCAAAAAATGTTGGAGGATTATTGAGAGTAATTAATAAGAATGCTTGATCAATATTGGATGCAATGATGTGGGTCTGCTTCGATAAATTGACTGATCGTCGAACAATATAATTATCTCTAGTATCAATAGCAGTGATTACTCCCATTAGTTTAGACTCCTCTTCTATAATATCAAAATCTACACGATCACCCACTGCAATTGGGTTAGTACTCTTGATTCCTTGAATTCGGAACTTGCCCTTAATACGGCAGGAGTAAAAATCACCTAGTGTATCTTTTACAAGATACCAACTGCCAGTTGAACGATAAACAATTCCTTTATTCAAATAAAACGTTTTAGAAAGTTTAAAGATAGGTTAGAATTCTTAATGCAGCAATTTCATTGACATATTTGCTATCTTTGTAAAAAAATAATTCATGTCTCAAAAAGCTATTTTGATGATTCTTGATGGATGGGGAAAATCTCCTGATCCTTCAGTCTCTGCTGTTGATCAAGCAAAAACACCTTTTATTGATAGTTTGTATACGAACTACTCCCACAACAACCTCAGAACCGATGGCTTACACGTTGGTCTTCCAGAAGGGCAAATGGGAAACAGTGAAGTTGGGCACGTTAATTTAGGAGCAGGTCGAATTGTATATCAAGATTTAGCGAAGATTAATTTAGCCGTTCAACAGAATACCTTGAAAGATGAAGTGGTTTTAAAAGAAGCCATTGCATATGCCAAAACCAACAACAAAAAAATTCACTTGATGGGATTGGTTTCTGATGGTGGGGTTCATTCACACGTAAATCACATCAAAGCATTACTTGGTGTTTTAGCGGATGAAAAAATGGACGAAGTATACTTACACGCCTTTACGGATGGCCGGGATGTAGATCCAAAGTCAGGGAAAAAATTCCTACAAGACATCGAAGCTACTATGGCTTCGACGACTGGAAAAATAGCTTCTGTTATTGGGCGCTACTACGCAATGGATCGAGATCAACGATGGGAACGTATTCAAAAAGCATACGATGTTATTGTACGCGGTACTGGAACAGCTGTAGATGATTTTGCAACCGCCATTCAAGAATCTTACGATAAGGATATAACTGATGAATTCATCGCCCCACTAATTGCAAAAAACAGTGCCGGGAACGCACTTGCTCCCTTAGAAAATGATGATGTTGTGATCTTCTTTAATTTCAGAACAGATCGCGGACGTGAACTGACACAAGCCTTGTCTCAAAAAGCTTTTGAAACCCAAGGAATGACCCCATTGAATTTACATTACGTTACCTTAACCAATTACGATAGTTCATTCAAAAATGTACAAGTCGTTTTTGATAAAGACAATTTAAAAGACACGCTCGGAGAAACGCTTTCAGCCGCTGGTAAAATCCAGATTCGAATTGCAGAAACTGAAAAATATCCTCACGTTACCTTTTTCTTTAACGGAGGTCGCGAAGAGCCTTTTCCGGGAGAAGAACGCATCCTTTGCCCTTCTCCAAAAGTAGCTACCTACGATTTACAACCCGAAATGAGTGCCTTTGAAATTCGTGATGCTATCATTCCAGAAATACAAAAAGAAACCGCTGACTTCATTTGCCTTAATTTTGCCAACCCCGATATGGTTGGACATACTGGCGATTTAAGTGCAGCAATTAAAGCATGTGAAACCGTAGACAGTTGTGCTCAATCGGTCATCGAAGCAGCTTTAACCCAGGACTATGCAATCCTCGTTATTGCGGATCATGGAAACTGCGAAACAATGATCAATCCCGATGGTAGTCCCAATACGGCACATACCACCAATCCTGTTCCAATTATTCTGGTAGACAACCACAAGAAAAAAATAGCTTCAGGTGTATTAGGCGATTTGGCACCCACCATTCTCGATATTATGGGAGTAAATCAACCCGAAGCAATGACTCAAAAATCACTTATAGCATGAGAACTCTTTTAATTCTTTTAGTATCTGTTTTATTATACAACTGCGGGGAGGCAAAAAAGCCAGCCTCTAAAAAAGAAACTGTTGTAACTATAACAGACGACCTTAAAAGCACAACAATTGAAGGAGAAGAAATTCTTTTAGGAGTAATTAATTTACCTCAATTAAAATTATTTTCATCTTGGTACGCAACAGAATATAACTTCTATAAAGTAAATCCCGTTGCAATATCTGATTTGAAACCTTTGTTGAAAGGTATCACAATTACACTATTGATGGGAACTTGGTGTGAAGACAGTCAACGTGAAGTTTCTCCTATGATGAAAATTTTAGAGACAGCAGGCTATCCGATTGAGTCGATTGAAATTATAGCAGTATCTGAAGATAAGGATACCCCAAATGGAATAGAAAAACCTTTTGATCTCTTCAACGTACCAACATTAATCTTTACTAAAGATGGTAAAGAAATGAACCGAATTGTAGAGTTTCCAATTCAAACACTAGAGCTTGATATGCTTGAAATATTGAAAGGGAACGACTACAAAAACGCCTATGCAGAATGAGTAGTATTGTATTAAAAAATGCTGAAGAAATAGAATTGATGCGTGAAAGTGCTTTGATCGTTTCAAAAACCTTGGGTATGCTAGCCAGCGAAATAAAGCCCGGCGTAAGCACCTTGGAGTTAGATGCCAAAGCGGAAACTTGTATTCGAGATCATGGCGCTATTCCAGGATTTTTGGGACTTTATAATTTCCCAAATACGTTGTGTATGAGTCCCAATGCGCAAGTGGTTCATGGGATTCCAAATAAAAATCCCTTGCAAGAGGGCGACATTATTTCAATTGATTGTGGTTCTCTAAAAAATGGTTTTTATGGAGATCACGCCTATACTTTTGGAGTAGGTGAAATCGATCCAGAGAATGAAAAATTATTACAGGTTACCAAAGAATCTTTGTATAAAGGGATTGCTGAATTCAAAGCGGGAAACCGCATTGGGGACCTAGCTTATGCGATCCAACAGCATGCCGAAAATGAAGGCTATGGCGTGGTTCGGGAATTGGTTGGACACGGATTAGGTACTACAATGCACGAAGGGCCCGAAGTTCCGAACTATGGAAAAAGAGGTCGTGGGAAAAAATTTCAAGACGGAATGGTTTTGGCTATCGAACCCATGATCAATAGAGGAACCCACCGCATCAAACATCTGAAAGATGGCTGGACCATTTTAACAGAAGATGGTTTGCCAAGCGCTCATTTCGAACACGATGTAGCCTTGATCGATGGAAAACCTGAATTACTTTCTACGTTTCAGTACATATACGAAGCTCTTGGCATTACAAGTCATGAAGAAGCTCCCTTCCGAAAAGAAGCTCTTATATTATGAAAACGCTTCTCAACCTAGTCCCTAGACCTTGGTTGATTCAACTGAGTATTTGGTTTAGACCTTTGATTAAATTATATTTTAAAGGCAATCAATTTACCGACCCTATTGATGGGAGTTCATATCGAAAATTCTTACCCTATGGGTATCAAAATTTACGTCAAAATGCACTTTGCCCGGGAACGCTTTCTTTGGAAAGACACCGACTTTTGTGGTTGTATTTGGATCGTAAAACTAGCTTTTTAACAGACTCTATTCGAGTTTTACATGTAGCTCCTGAGCAGGTTTTTTACAAGAAATTTAAATCCTTTTCGCATTGGGACTACACCACAACTGACCTACACTCTCCTTTAGCCGATGTAAAAGCTGATATTTGTGCACTACCATTTGAAGACAATAGCTATGATTTGATTCTATGTAATCATGTACTGGAGCATATTCCAAATGATTTGAAAGCAATGAAAGAGTTATATCGAGTTTTAAAACCTAGAGGAACTGCTATTTTACAAGTCCCGCTAGAAGAAGACCGAGAAAATACTTTTGAGGATGATTCTATAACCGATCAACAGGAGCGTACACGTATTTTTGGGCAGTACGATCATGTGCGTGTTTATGGGCAAGATTACTACAACCGACTACAAAAAGCTGGATTCAAAGCAACTCCCGTGGATTACATTAAAGAAGTAACCGAAGGAGACATAAAACGTTTTGCACTTCCTACCGAACGGATTCCAGTAGTGACAAAAAAATAATTTATTGTTTCCAGCCTGTTGAAAAATGCTCTTGTATCGAGTCATTGAAAGAGGTTACCCAATAGGCTTCTATTTGAGGTAAACGTTCAATCAATGCCTTACTTTTCTCAAAAGGAAGTACCATTAGTGCAGTAGCGTAAGCATCTGCAGTCATGCAATTTGCAGCACGAACCGATGCACTCAATACATTTGATTTAACGGCATTACCTGTTAGTGGGTTTATTGAATGAACATAGCGCTCTCCAGTTACAGAATCAATTCTAGATTTGCGATAATTTCCGGATGTAGCAATTGCTTCATCTTTCAGAGTCAATACTTGAATCAAATCGCGTTCTTCTTGTTGGTTAGGATCGTCAATTGCGATTCGCCAGGGTGCTGCTGTTTTTGGGCTAACACCGTGCGCAACGATCTCTCCTCCTATTTCAACTAAAAAATTTACAGCACCAAGTCGAGACAAATAATCTCCTATTACATCAACTGTATATCCTTTTGCTAGGGCATTGAAATCAAGGTAAGTTTCCGCATATTGTTTTTTCACAAACCCGAGTTCTGTAAGCTCAATGGTGTTCCAGCCTGTGATTTTACTTAGATAGGCTTTGTTTTCATCCGTAAGAGTATTGAGAGGCTTTTCTGGTCCGAACCCATATGCATTTACCCATGCTCCAACCGTAGGGTCAAAGAAACCATCTGTGGTTTTCCATACTGAGGTAGCTTTAGCAAAAACAGTCTTGAAATGAGAATCAACAGCAATAGAAGTATCACCTTTATTGATTTTTGAAATATCTGAGGTCGGAACATAAGTGGACATGGATGTATTGATGACTGTAAACAGTGAATCTACACCCTGTTGAACTTCATCATAAGAAGTATCAATAAGTCCATATTGGATCGAATATGAAGTTCCTAAAGCATAGCCTTGATGTACTTGTACACGTTTTGAGTCAGAACAATTGACAAAGACAAACAAGAAGGAAATTAAAATAAGTTTACGCATTGGGTTCAATTTTCTGAAGTCCTTGGAAATTAATTGCATAGGGATCTTTAGGTGTTAATGGTAATTCATAGTTATCTGCATGGGCCAATCCAACTCCCGCGTAATACGTTTTAGCATCAAATTTTTCAGCATGTGAGCGAACTGTTTCCATGAGTACTTTATCATAATCCAATGGGTTATTGGGATAAGAAATAGCACGTACAATTACAAAATGTAATTTTTTATCTTTTAGACACACGAATTGAGGATCCTTTTGTAACTCAGAATTAACAGTCATAAATTCAAAACCATCCTCTTCCATACGTTTACCAACAACTTCCATTGCAAGGTTGTGTAGCTCTTGTTCTTTAATTATCTTCATAGTCATGCTCATATTTAACATTAAGACGTAAACCAAAAAAGGTGGCTCATAAGAGCCACCTTTATATTTAAATATTATCCTCCGAAATCGTCGAAACGAACATTTTCGGGTGGTATACCGTAATCATCAGCCATACGTTCTACAGCCTGATTCATTAATGGTGGTCCACAGAAGTAAACTTCAATATCTTCTGGCGCATCGTGTTTTGATAAATAATTATCAATTACTACTTGGTGCACAAAACCTTTGAAACCATCTCCTTCTCCATCTAAACCATCTTTGACTGACCAGTTATCTTCTTCAGAAGGTTCGGACAAGGCTACATAAAATTTGAAATTAGGAAAATCTCGCTCTAGCGCTCGGAAATGCTCTAGGTAAAATAATTCTCTTTTAGAACGTCCACCGTACCAAAACGTAACAATACGTCCAGTTTTGAGGGTTCTAAATAATTCGTATAAGTGTGAACGCATCGGAGCCATACCAGCACCACCACCAACATAAAGCATTTCAGATTCAGAAGGGTTGATGAAAAATTCTCCAAAAGGTCCAGAGATTGTAACTTTATCGCCTGGTTTCTGAGCAAAAATATAAGAAGAAGCTATTCCAGGATTTACATCCATCCATCCGTTTTTAGCACGATCCCATGGTGGAGATGCAATACGAACATTCAACATCACTTCTCTACCTTCGGCAGGGAAAGAGGCCATTGAATAAGCACGCTCAACTGACTCCGGATTTTTCATATTCAACGACCAAAGGTTGAAATTATCCCATTCCATTTTAAATTTATCTGGTTCTCCAGGGTGTTCCTCTGGGTGGGCTGTAATATCAATGTCAGAATAACTCACCTCACATTCCGGTATTTCAATTTGAATATACCCTCCTGCTTTGTAATCCATTTCTTCTGGAATCTCAACAACAAATTCTTTAATAAACGAAGCAACATTCCAGTTACGGAGTACGGTAGCTTCCCATTTTTTAATTCCAAACACCTCTTCAGGTACTTGAATCACCATGTTTTCTTTAACTTTTACCTGACATCCTAAACGCCATCCGTCTGCAATTTCTTTACGAGAAAAGTGAGGCTTTTCGGTAGGTAAGATCTCTCCTCCACCTTCGGTAATTTGACATTTACATTGAATACAAGTTCCTCCACCTCCACAAGCAGAAGGAAGAAATATTTTGTTATTCCCAAGAGTAGTTAATAAGGTACTTCCCGAAGAAACTTCAATATTGTCTTGGCCATTAATCATCAAGGCTACAGGCCCAGAAGGCATTAATTTGGCTTTAGCCCCCAACAACATACCTACTAACATAAAAATGATTAGTAAGAAAACAACAACACTCGCTAAAATAATAGTATAATCCATACGTAGAAATTATAATTTAATACCCATAAAACTCATAAACCCAATTGCCATCAATCCTGTGATGATAAACGTTATGCCCAATCCTTTAAGAGGAGCAGGAACATTGGAATAGGTTATTTTTTCTCGGATAGCTGCAATCGCTATGATCGCTAAAAACCATCCAATCCCTGAACCTAATCCGTATACACCTGATTCTAGTACACCGCCAAAATCTTTTTGTTGCATAAAAAGCGACCCCCCTAAGATGGCGCAGTTTACTGCGATCAAGGGTAAAAAGATTCCCAATGCACCGTAAAGTGCTGGAGCAAATTTCTCTACAATCATCTCAACCAATTGTACCATCGAAGCAATAACTGCAATGAACATGATGAAACTTAAAAAACTTAAATCGATTGATGCATAATCTGCACCCAACCATGCTAATGCGCCCGGTTTAAGCAAATAGGTATCCAACAAAAAGTTAATTGGAACCGTAATTGCAAGAACGAAAATAACGGCAAAGCCTAAACCAACTGCTGTTTTCACTGTTTTTGATACCGCTAAATAGGAACACATTCCTAAGAAGTAGGCGAAAATCATATTTTCAATGAAAATACTTTTTACAAATAAATTAATGTATGCTTCCATAGCTTAGTTTTTTTCAATGAGTTTACGGTTTCTAGAACGTTGAACCCAGATAAAGAGTCCAACTGTAATCAATGCCATTGGCGATAAGAGCATCAGTCCATTGTTTTCATATCCCATTGCATATAATGCATCGGGAACAACTTGGTAACCAAATAATTTTCCTGAACCTAACAATTCTCTAAAAAAAGCAACAACAATAAGGATGAATCCATATCCAGCTGCATTTCCAATTCCATCTAAAAAGGATTTCCATGGTGTATTTGCCAAGGCAAACGCCTCTAGTCGTCCCATAACAATACAGTTCGTTATAATCAGACCGATGAAAATCGATAATTCTTTATATACATCGTAAGCAAAAGCTTTTAGAACCTGATCTACCAAAACAACCATTGCAGCTACAACTACAAGTTGTACAATGATTCGAATACGATTGGGAATCAAATTACGCAATAAGGAAATGATTACGTTTGAAGCTGCCATAACAACTAAAACAGAAATACTCATTACGATGGCTGGCTTAAGCTGAACTGTGATCGCTAGTGCAGAACAAATTCCTAAAACCTGAACGGTTATCGGGTTGTTGTCATCCATAGGATCTGAAAGTAAAGCTCTGTTCTTTTTCGAAAACAAGGCTTCTTTATCTTTATTGACAAAGAATAAACTTGGTTTTTGTACCGGGGTGTTTTTTTGCTTCATGATCTTAATTTTGGTAAGCAATAGTTTGGGCTTCCTCTGTTGGTACTTCTTCTGTAGAAGTTTCTTCTATAATTTCTTCTACTGATTTAGTAGCCGAACGTTTGAAGTAAGGAGTATAATGTGCTAAGCGTTCAGAAATCATATCGGTTACACCATCACCCGTGATGGTAGCCCCAGAAATTGCGTCTACTTCGTGGTCCTCTTTGTCGTTTCCTAACGGATCATTGTTCGTTTTAGAAACTGCAATACCAACAAGGGTTCCATTAGTATCGGTTATTTTTTCACCTACAAAACGATCTTGAAACCACTGTTGCGTAATTTCTGCTCCTAAACCAGCAGTTTCGCCTTTGTGATCAAATACAGCTCCTTTGATGGTTCTCATATCACTTTCAAGAGCGATATACCCCCAAATTGCATCCCATAAGCCCGATCCACGTAAGGGAACGATGTAAAAAGTTTCTGCTTTAACTTCCGCAACATATAAAGGAAAACGTTGTTGTTCAATTGGCTTTTTTACTTCAGTACCCAATTGAATTTTAAATGCATTCACCTCATCATCGGACACACCTTCAAGAGTAAGTGCCAATTGTTGGGTTACATATTCGTTGTACAATTTTTCTGCACCATCACGATCGCTTTCGATTCCAATAGTGGACAGGATATTTTGCATTTGTTCTTTACGAACATTTTCGTCTTGCTTGCTTTTGAGTGAGGTAGCAGTAAAAGCCAAAGAAGAGGCTACTACAAAAACCATTATCGCTGCAAAAAGAAAGGTATAAGAATTACTATCTCTATTCATAATTAAGCTGTTTTTAGTTGAGTTGATGCCCAACGTTTTTTACGTTTAGAAATATTCGCTTCAACTACATAATGATCAATTGTTGGTGCAAACACATTCATTAAAAGAATTGCAAGCATCACACCTTCTGGGTATGCTGGGTTGAATACTCGAATCAGAATGCAGAAGATTCCAACCAAAATTCCATAAATCCATTTTCCTTTATTGGTTTGTGCAGCAGATACTGGATCAGTTGCCATAAAGACAATACCGAAAGCAAAACCTCCAACTACTAAGTGGTTCATCCAAGAAAAACTCATAAGCGCATTTGCACCCCAAAGGTTAAACAAGAAGCCCATTACTGCAGCTCCTAAAATTCCTCCAACAATAATACGCCAGCTACCAACACCAGTATATATCAAAATAAGTGCTCCAACCGCAATCCACAAAGCAGATGTCTCTGCAATCGAACCGGGTATAGATCCTTGGAACATTTCGAGCATTGAATAACTTACATCGTTACCCGCTGCTAGTGACCCTAAAATTGTTTCTCCAGAAATAGCATCTACGTTCGATGCTTCTGAAACCCATACTTTGTTTCCTGACATATAGGTAGGATAAGCAAAAAAGGCAAAGGCACGAGCGGTAAGCGCAGGATTCAAAATATTCATCCCAGTTCCACCAAAAGCTTCTTTTGCAATCAATACTGCAAAGGCAGTAGAAATTCCGACCATCCATAAGGGAATATCAACTGGCATAATCATTGGAATTAAAAGTCCAGTAACCAAGTACCCCTCATTTACTTCGTGGCCTCTGTAGATCGCAAAAATAAATTCAATGGTTAATCCGACTACATATGACACGATAATCATAGGAACAATTTTCCATGAACCGTGGATGAAAGCGTCTAAGAAAGTGAACGCTTCTCCAGTTTGGATGAAATATTGATACCCTGTATTGTATATTCCATAAATCAAGGCAGGTAAAAGTGCTATGATTACGGTTACCATCGTTCGCTTTAAATCTACAGCATCACGAATGTGAGCTCCTTTGTGTGTGGTGTGATTTGGCACAAATAAAAAAGTGTCAAATGCGTTAACAGCCGGAGCAAATTTTTCCCACTTTTCGCCTTTAGCAAAAGGCTTTTTTATTTGATCAATTTTGTTTCTTAAAAAACTCATACGTTTTGTTTTTATCCTACTTCTTTAATCATTAACTCAATTCCTTTCTTGATGATATCTTGTGCTTCAATTTTTGAAGTAGAAGCATAATCTATCAAGCCGAAATCTTCAGGAACTACTTCGTAAATTCCTAGAGCTTCCATACGTTCTATATCTTCGACCAAACAGGCCTTAATCAACTGCATTGGAAAAATATTCATTGGGAATACTTTCTCCATTTCCCCAGTAACAACTAGTGCACGCTCTTCTCCGTTAAGGTTTGTAGTAACTTTAGATTTCTTAGATCCAAACAACCACGAAAATGATGTTCTAGAAATACTAGGCACATGGTTATCTACAAAAGGAAGCCATCCAAACATTCGGAAGTGATTTCCTTCTGGAATAACAGATACTACATTGTTATAAAAACCAACATAGCCTTCTTCTGAAGAAATTGAACCACTTAGTACATCTCCATTTATCACACGAACTTCTTCTTCAAGACTTATTGCAGAAGCTTCTAAATAAGGTTGCAAAGCAGCCCCTATAGTTGCTTTGTAATACTGTGGTTTATTGACAGACGAACCAACAACTGCAACCGTTCGCTGTGCAGAAAATTGACCCGTTGAAAAAAGCAATCCAATATTAACTACATCTTCTGGGTTAACTACCCATACTTTTTCGCCATAGTTGATTGGATCCACGTTATGAATCTGTACACCTACATTCCCCGAAGGGTGTGGTCCAGAAACACCTATTATATTAGCATCTTGTATGCTGTCAAAAAATCCTTTAAACGACTCGTCGGCCGAAAGGTTTACATTACCTGTTGTTAATTTGCTCAATATTGAAACCCCTCTTTGAAAATCGTCTTTGTTGTTTTTCAACAAAAAGTTAAAGTCAACATCTAAAGGAGCAGTAGCATAGGTCGATATGAAAATAGATTTAGGAGTATCTTCTGGCTGTGCTACCGTGTTGTAGGGTCGTTGTTTGATGAACGGCCAGCTACCACTTTTTAGTATAATTTCTTTGATTGCCTCTGCATCAAGTGACTCAAAATTGGGAACTTCATGCGTTACAGCTTCGTTCAATTCATCAGAAGTAACAATTACTTGAAGAATTTTACGTTTTGCACCTCGAACAATTGCAGTCACTTCTCCTGAAACTGGAGAAACAAAATGAATTCGTGGGTTGTGTTTTGAAAAAAATAGTGGCGATCCTTTTTTAACAGAATCTCCTTCTTTAACGATCAACTTCGGTGTGATGTTGAAAAAATCATCGGGATTTAAAGCAAAAGTCTTTGAAACAGGTATATCAACCAGAATCTTGTTTGCTTCACCCTCGAGGTTTAGGTTTGACCCTTTACGGATATGGATGTCTTTGGACATGAATTGAATTATTAAATTCTAAAAATCATGCAAATTTACTAATTAAAACCATCTACTAAAAGTGGATTTATAAGTAATTCATTTTATTTATACTCATTCTAAACAACTTGTTTAACCTTCTTGGTTGTTACTTTTATGAATATAGAAATTAATCGAGATGTTGTATCTTTGTGAGATGGAAGCCCTAAGGACATTTTTACCTCTTTTAACAACCCTATTCGTGCTCTTTTCTGGCTATAGTCAAGCCTTAAACGAAATTACCAACGCGCCATTTCTTAAAAGTATTTCTTTTAAAGCAATCGAAGGAAAGCATCAGTTCCCATTAGTTCAAAAAGGAGAATCATTTGTACTTGAATTTGATGATCTTTTGGCAGAAGAAAACGACTATTATTACCGTATTGAATACTTTAATCACGATTGGACACCATCCAACTTATTTAAAAACGAATATTTAAAAGGTTTTGATGACCAACGCATTTCGAATTATCGAAGTTCTTACGGAACTTTACAGCGCTACACCCACTACGAATTGACCCTTCCTAACGAAAATACGCAATTCAAACACTCGGGTAATTATATGGTTTCGATTTACGACAGCTCGGATGAGTTGATGTTTAGACGCAAGTTTTTGATTCATGAAAATTTAGCTTCGATCGAAGGAGGCGTTTTTCGAAGTAGAGAGCTCGCGCAATATTCCTCCCATCAAACGGTACAATTTTCTCTAAACCCAGTTGGTTTTAACCTTCGAAATCCAAACAGCGATTTGAATATCGTACTTCTTCAAAACGAGCAATGGGATGCTATCAAAACAATTTCGAAACCCCAATACGTCATTGGGCAAGAATTACATTATCGGTATGACCTACCCTTACAATTCGAAGGTGGAAATGAGTTTTTTTATTTCGACACTAAAGATAGTCGGGTGGTAAATCCTAGTATCAGTCATGTGGAACAAGAAGATGTTTACCAAACCTATTTGTTTACTGATGCCGAACGAAAAAACTATCCTTACACTTACAATCCTGACATCAACGGAGATTTTGCTATCAACACAGTTCAAGGTCAAGACTCTGCTATTGAGGCAGACTATACTCAGGTATACTTTAGCTTAGCCAAGCAATACACCCTCAAAGAAGAAGAAATATATATTTACGGCAAGTTTTCTAATTACGAATTGAAAGATCAATACAAGCTAACGTACAACCCTAGTTATGAAGTTTATGAGGGAACTCTACTTTTGAAACAAGGATTCTATAACTACAAATACATTTGGAAATCTGAGGAAGGATTGGATAAAAACAATGTAAGTGGTTCCCACGCTGCTACTGAAAATCAGTACATCATATTGATATACACACGACTTATTGGAAGTCAACACGATGCATTGATTGCGACAAGAACACTTTCATCCTTTGAAATAGAAAATTAAATCTATTTTGTTAATTATGATTATATTGCAATTGAATCTTATAAAATTAAGAGCAAATGATTCAGCAAGTAACCAAAGGGATTCGTGTTTCAGTTGAAACACGCTATGAGGGCAGTTTTCTAAAAAACAGCACCCCAAATTATGCCTTTCGTTATTTGATTACCATAGAAAACCAGAGCAAGGATGTAGTTCAACTCATCAAACGGCATTGGAAGATAATGGAAAGTAGCAAGCCCACTCAAATCGTTAATGGACCCGGTGTTGTAGGTAAAAAACCAATAATGAAATCAGGTCAAGTGGTTCAATACGAATCGGGTTGTATTTTAACTTCTCCCACAGGAGCGATGAAAGGGTTTTACACGATGATCAACCACAGTTCTGCAAAAGAGTTTGAAGTAGAAGTACCCGTATTTCAGCTCGACACCCCATTCTCGTTAAACTAAATTCATTGCCTATAACGGCAAATGGACAATTTTTTTAGTTTCAAAAAATTCTTCTTCAAAGAAATCAGACAAGGGAAATGTTTTGGCTTTAGGAAATCCTTTGAGCTCTTCATTTAAATCTCCACCCTTGAGATAAAGAATACCATTTGGTAAATTATGTTTGCTTTTTTTTGCAATATTCTTTTTTATCCAAGGAACAAAAACATCCATTCGAGTAACTGCTCTGCTAACAACAAAATCAACAGGGCGTTTAAAATCTTGTGCGCGTTGATGACGTGCTTCTACATTTCGTAAATCAAGAGCCTGACTAATTTCTTGTACTACTTTTATTTTCTTTCCAGTACTGTCAATCAGAAAGAAATCGACCTGAGGAAAGAGTATGGCCAAAGGAATCCCAGGAAAACCACCACCAGTACCGACGTCAAGAATTTGTGTTCCTGGAGCAAATTCAATTAGACGAGCAATGCTTATGGAGTGAAGTACGTGTCTTTCATACAGTTCTGCAATGTCTTTCCGAGATATGACGTTAATTTTTTCGTTCCACTCTCCATAAAGTGACTCCAATTGTGTAAATTGCTTCTTTTTACGAAGAGAAAGATCTGGGAAATAATGTTCTACTATATTCAAAATATAAATTTTAGCAAAAATATAACTAGTTAAACGAATAAACCACAAATAATCTATTTAGTATGTCGAATGAAAATGCGCCTCTAAGGTTTTCTAGAAAAGATCCAAAAAAGTTTTTCATCACACTTAATAAACGTGTAAATGAGCACTTTAAAAACATAAATACACCAAAAACAGGGAATTGGAAGCTGTATATTAAAACAATTTTCATGCTCGCTTTGGTTGTCGCGCCTTATTTCTTAATTCTATTCACTGAATTTAACGCCTGGATTAAGCTTCTTTTTGCCCTAGCAATGGGAGTTGGAATAGCAGGAGTTGGGATGAATGTAATGCACGATGGTAATCATGGATCATTTTCCAAAATTCCATGGATCAATAAATTAATGGGATCCAGTATCTATATTTTAGCAGGTAACGTGCACAACTGGAAAGTACAGCACAACATTCTTCACCATACCTACACTAATATTCATGGGCATGATGAAGATCTTGAAGCGGGACGTATTATCCGTTTTTCGAAGCATAGCAAATGGTTGCCAATACACAAGTTTCAGCATTTATACTCTGTACTTCTCTATGGTTTATTGACCATCAACTGGGCGATTAGCACCGATTTCCAACAAACATACCGATTTCTAAAACGTAAAATCACCTATCGCAAAGCGTTACAACCTATACGTCAATGGGTTATTTTGATTTTCACCAAAGTTTTATATGCATCCATCTGGATCGTAGTACCCATGCTTTTTCTTGAAATGGCTTGGTGGAAAATTTTGATTGGCTTTTTTGCAATGCATTATGTTGCTGGTCTTATTTTAAGTCTTGTATTTCAATTGGCCCATATCATTGAAGATGCTCAAATGCCTCTACCAGATAAAGAAACTGGGACAATGAAAAACACTTGGGCAATTCATCAGTTGCTAACTACGGTTAACTTTTCTACCAAAAACAAATTCATGAACTGGTTTACTGGTGGATTGAATCATCAGATCGAACATCACATTTTTCCGCATATTAGCCATGTACATTACACAGATATTGCTAAAATTGTTAAGAAAACTGCAAAAGAATTTAATTTACCCTATAACGAGTATAAAACTACTAGAAGTGCCTTATTTTCGCACTTTAGATTTTTAAAACAAATGGGTGTACAACCTGTTTAAACTTGTTACTTTATGGATGCATTATCGGATAGAATAAACAGCCTGCCTGTTTCGGCCACTTTGGCAATGGCAGCAAAAGCTCGCGAGCTAAAAAACAAGGGCGTAGACATTATTGGTCTAAGTCTTGGAGAACCTGACTTCAACACGCCCGAATACATAAAAGACGCTGCAATACAAGCTGTAAAAGACAACTACAACTCCTATTCTCCTGTAGATGGATACGCAGATTTGAAAGAAGCTATTTGCACGAAATTTGAGCACGACAATCAACTGGATTACAAGCCTTCTCAAATTGTTGTTTCTACGGGAGCAAAACAATCGATTGCGAACTTATGCATGGTATTGCTTAATCCGGGAGATGAAGTATTACTTCCAGCTCCATATTGGGTAAGCTACTCTGCAATTGCAACCTTAGCAGAAGCTAAGTCAATCATCATCCCATCTTCTATAGAAACGGATTTCAAGATTACTCCAGAGCAATTGGAAGCTGCAATTACACCCAAGACGAAATTGATTATGTTCAATTCGCCAAACAACCCAAGTGGAACTATATACACAGAAGCAGAATATAGAGCCCTCGGAAAAGTATTAGAGAAGCACCCTGACATCTATATTTTATCTGATGAAATCTATGAGCATATCAATTATGGTACTGCACATTTCAGCATCGCTCGTATTCCAGAATTATACGACCGTACGATTACCGTAAATGGCGTGGCTAAAGCATTTGCCATGACTGGATGGAGAATTGGATATATTGGTGCAGCCGAATGGATTGCTAAAGCCTGTAATAAAATGCAAGGTCAGATTACAAGTGGTGCAAATTGTATTGCACAACGTGCTACAATTACTGCACTTTTGGAACCTGTAAGTAGAATTCAGTACATGGTTGATGAATTCAATACACGAAGAGACCTCATCATTGGTTTATTAGAACAAATTGAAGGCTTTAAATTGAATCGTCCAGAGGGTGCATTTTATGTATTCCCTGATGTTTCGTTTTACTTTGGAAAAACAATAGATGGAACGCTTATCAATAACGCTAGTGACTTTGCTCTCTTCTTATTGGAGAAAGCCCATGTTGCTACTGTAACAGGTGAAGCTTTTGGAAACGATGCTTGTATTCGGATTTCATACGCTGCATCTGAAGATAACATAAAAGAAGCTGTTGCACGAATTGCAAAAGCTCTTGGATAGTTTTTCAGTCTTTTATAAAATAAAAAAACCGGCAATTGCCGGTTTTTTTGTGAAGTAAAATGGGTTATTTATTTACAACCTCTTCTTGGTGATTGATCGATTCTTGATGAATTGCTTTAAAAATCTTAAGGATAAATTCTTCTGACAAATTACGATCTTGCCCTTCTAGAATCATTTTACCTAAAATCTCATTCCAACGCTTGTTCTGTAAAACAGCAACGTTTTTAGATTTTTTCAATGTTCCGATATCTTCAGCTACTTTCATTCGTTTTCCAAGGGTATCGAGGATTGTTTGATCCGCAATATCAATTTGTGCACGTAAAGTATTCAATGCGGTTGTATACGCCTCTTCTTCATTACTCTCTTTTCTGATCTTAAGATCTTTCATGATTTGAACTAAAACAGTTGGTGTTACCTGCTGTGCAGCATCACTCCATGCATTGTCTGGATCCCAGTGCGACTCAACCATAAGTCCATCGAAATTTAAATCGAGTGCCGTTTGACAAATGTCAAAAATCAAGTCTCTTTTACCTGCAATGTGCGAAGGATCACAGATCATAGGAAGGTCTGGAAATTTGTTTTGTGCCTCAACTGCGATTTGCCATTCCGGATTATTTCTATATTTTGATTTCTCGTATGAAGAAAAACCTCTGTGAATCAAGCCTAGTTTTTTGATGTTTGCAGTATACAAACGCTCAACACCTCCTAGCCATAAAGCCAAATCTGGATTTACAGGGTTTTTGACTAAAACGATTTTATCTGTTCCTTCAAGTGCATCAGCAATTTCTTGCATGATAAAAGGGCTTACAGTAGAACGAGCACCAATCCAAAGGATATCCACATCGTGTTCTAAAGCGAGTTTAACATGGACTGCATTTGCAACTTCGGTAGCAGTTAATAAGCCTGTTTCTGCTTTTGCTTTTTGCAACCATTTCAACCCAATCGCTCCTACCCCTTCGAACATTCCGGGACGAGTTCTTGGTTTCCAAATTCCAGCACGAAGAACCGTAACGTCGGTATCTTTGAGTTCGTGTGCAATTTTTAATACTTGTTCTTCTGTTTCGGCACTACAAGGTCCACCGATTACAAGAGGGTGAGAGAGACCGAAGTCGTTAAGCCATTCTCTCATCTGAGGTTTATTTTCCATTTTGTTTGATTTATTTTTTACTGATTCCGTTTAATATTGATGTTAATTGATTCGTGTTCTTCATCTCTTGAAACAAAGCGCTGTAGTCATCCTTAACAAGGAGGCTTTTAAAGTGTTCCAAATTCTGTATGTATGCGTCTAGAGTTTCTACCACATTATCTTTATTTTGCTCAAAAATAGGTGTCCACATTGCCGGAGAGCTTTTTGCCAAACGAACGGTAGACTCAAATCCACTTCCCGCGAGGTCAAAGATATTATTCTCATCCTCTTCTTTCTCAAGAACAGTTTTTCCTAACATAAAAGAGCTGATGTGTGATAAATGAGAAACGTAAGCCATGTGCTTGTCGTGCGCTTCTGCTTCCATAAAACGCAAGTACATTCCCATCTGACGAAAGGTTTGTTTTGCCCACAACAACAGGTCTGGACGGGTTTTATTGGATTCACATAAAATCTGTGGCTTCCCTTGAAAAAGACCTTTATGTGCCGCTTGTGGTCCCGAAAATTCAGTTCCAGCAATTGGATGGGCAGCTAAAAACTGATCGCGTTTGGGATGACTCGCAAGGAGTTTGCACAGTTGTTCTTTGGTCGACCCTACATCCCAAAGCAATGCATCAGCATGTAGCTGATCTAAAAGTTCTGGTAAAAGTTGCATTGACTCTTTCACAGGGATACTTAAAATAACCCGATCAGCTTCCTTTATCGTTTCTAAAGAACCAATACGGTCAATAATTCCAATCTGCAACGCTTGGTCAAGATGTGTCTTATTGGAATCTACACCAATAATTTCAACACCTTGCAGAGTATCCTTTAGATCTAAAACCATAGATCCACCGATCAAACCGATTCCAATTACATAGATTTTCATGATTTCAGTCGATTAATTGCGGTTTGAATTTGTTCTACTTTTACGCACAGTGAAAAGCGAATATATCCTTCTCCTTGGCTTCCAAAAATAGTACCTGGGGTAATGAAGATATGGTGTTCTTTGAGGATAGTATCAATAAATTCTTCTGACTTAATTGAAGGGTCATTCAACTTCGCCCACAGAAACATCCCTACACTTTTTGGATCGAAAGTGCTCCCCATAAGTGTTGCCAATTCAATCATGGCTGTTCTGCGTTCTGCATATACTTTATTGAGCTCATCAAACCAAGAGGTTTCTAATTGTAAAGCGGCTATAGCTCCTTTTTGGATTCCATAAAACATACCAGAATCCATATTACTTTTCACCTTGAGTACAGCATTGATGTGTTCTGTATTCCCGGAAAGCATACCCACTCTCCATCCTGCTAAGTTAAAAGCCTTACTCAAAGAGTTCAGTTCCATGGCAACTTCCATTGCTCCAGGCTGACTCATCAGACTCTGCGGAGCATCGTTGAGTATAAAGCTATACGGATTGTCATTGATCAATAAAACGTCATTCTTTTTAGCCCAAGTGATTAAACGTTTAAAGGTATTCGTGTCAACTTGTGCGCCTGTTGGCATATGCGGATAATTCAACCACATGATTTTGATGCGACTCGTATCCAATTGATCTAGCGCTTCAAAATCGGGTTGCCAATTATTCGTTTCTTTAAGATCGTAGAATACAGCTTCTGCTTCAAGTAACTGGGTAACGGAGCTGTAGGTAGGGTATCCCGGATTGGGAATTAACACTTGATCTCCCTTATCCAAAAATGCCATAGAAATATGCATGATCCCTTCTTTAGAACCCATCAAAGGAAGTATTTCGTTGGCAGGGTTTAAGGTTACATCATAGTGTAATTGATAAAAAGATGCGATGGCTTCACGCAATTCGGGCAACCCCTGATAACTTTGATACATATGGGCTTTAGAATCCGACAGACTCTGCTGCATAGCATCGAGTACAGACGGATCTGGCGGTAAGTCTGGACTTCCAATTCCCATATTAAGAATCGGATTTCCAGCCTTAATTAAAGCCGCTACCTCTCTAAGTTTCTTTGAGAAGTAATATTCTTTTACGCTTTCAAGGCGTTGTGCTGTTGATGTACTCATATCTTATTGTTTGGATATTCTCCAAGGATTTTAAATTCAGTTGCCATAATTTCAATTATGGATTGCGCTTTTTTATACTGAT
>JABAZL010000145.1 GCA_018608425.1 Flavobacteriaceae bacterium | reverse complement strand
ACGATCAGGTTCGGTTTGATTTAATTTTTCAAGTTTTGGCTCCAGCAATACAAATAATTACACCCATTCGTGATCAACAACTTTCTCGGGAAGCGGAAATTGCCTACCTGAAATCAGAAGGGATTGAAATGTCTTGGGAAAAAGCACAATACTCCATCAACCAAGGGTTGTGGGGAACAAGTGTTGGAGGTAGTGAAACCTTAACTTCAGACAAAACACTTCCAAGCGAAGCCTACCCAAGTCAGCTTACCGCGACTGAATCCAAAAAAATTACACTCGAATTTGAACAAGGCGAATTGGTTGGAATCAATGGTGTAAGCGGAAAACCTGTAGCCCTCATTCAACAACTACAAGAAATCGCCAAAGAATATGCAATTGGACGTGATATACATGTTGGAGATACCATCATCGGAATAAAAGGACGCGTAGGCTTTGAGGCTGCGGCGCCTTTAATTATTATAAAAGCACATCACCTACTTGAAAAGCATACCCTTTCAAAGTGGCAGCAGTTTCAAAAAGAGCAAATGGGTAGTTTCTATGGCATGCTTTTACATGAAGGGAATTACTTGGATGCTGTAATGCGGGATATCGAAGCTTTTCTAAAAAGCAGTCAAAAAACAGTCAATGGTTCCGTTATCGTAAGCCTACACCCCTATCGCTTTGAGCTAGAAGGTGTACAATCACCCAATGACCTGATGAATGCTTCCTTTGGAAGTTATGGGGAAATGAACAAAGGATGGACCGCAGATGATGCCAAAGGGTTTATCAAAATAACAGCAAATGCACATACCATTTATGGAAGTGTAAATAATACCGAAACAACATGAAAACAGCAGGAATAATTGGTGGATCTGGATATACAGGAGGCGAACTTCTCCGATTGGTACTTAACCATCCAGGCTTAACTTTAGATTTTGTTTACAGCACCACACGACCTGGTTTCCCTTTGAGCGAAACCCATCCCGATTTACTGGGGTCAACTTCTATTAATTTTACCGATCAAGTAAATCTTGAGGTATCGGTAGTATTCTTATGCTTAGGACACGGAAATTCATCTAAGTTTTTAGAACAAAATAAATTCTCTGAGCAAACCCTAATCATTGATTTAAGCAATGATTTCCGATTGAGTGCAGAGAGTGAATTTATGGGGCGAACTTTTGTATACGGTTTACCTGAACGAAACAAAGAAGCTATTGAACAAGCAACTGCCATTGCTAACCCCGGTTGTTTTGCAACTGCAATTCAATTGGCTTTACTCCCTTTAGCAACTGCTAAGAAATTAACCAACAGCATCCATGTAAATGCTACCACAGGAAGTACGGGTGCTGGAGTTGGGCTTTCGGCTACGGCGCATTTCAGTTGGAGAAACAACAATATGTCATGGTACAAGCCTTTTACTCATCAGCATCTAGGCGAGATCGGAGAGAGCATCAATGAGCTTCAAGGATCAGCGACTACAATGCATTTCCTGCCACAACGTGGCGACTTTACACGTGGAATATTTGCAACCGCTTATACAGCATTCGATGGCAGTATAGAAGAAGCTGTAGAGTTGTATACCGATTATTATGCAAACGATCCTTTTACTCATGTTTCTAAACAAGAGATTGCCTTGAAGCAGGTAATCAATTCAAATAATTGTTTTTTGCACCTCCACCTTCACGAAGGAACTTTACTGATTACCTCGGTTATTGATAACCTGATTAAAGGAGCATCGGGGCAGGCAATTCAAAACATGAACTTAATTTACGGATGGGAAGAAGGTTTAGGACTCAATCTGAAAGCTTCAACTTTTTAATTCCAAATACAACAATATGAAAATAGCAATCATAGGTACCGGAAATCTAGGGCTGAGTATCGCCAAAGGACTCCTAATAAACAACACAATTACCACCCTATATCTAACCAAAAGAGACATCAGTTCTCTTGCAGAATGGGGAGCACACAAGCAAGTGTTTTTAACAACCGATAACTCCGAAGCAATTCGCAAATCGGATATCATCATTTTTGCAGTTCAACCCGGTCAGTTCGAAAAAATACTGACTTCTATTAAACCAGATTTGACCGATAAACATGTCCTAATTTCAACCATTACAGGTTTTAAAATCGATCGGATTGAAGCCATTTTGGGTACTCAATTCCCGATCATCCGCAGCATGCCCAATACGGCTATTTCGGTACGGAAATCGATGACCTGTATTTGCTCAAATGAAGTAGGTAAAAAACGCATCGATATTGCGTCCGCTATATTCAATGGACTAGGAACTTCTATTACCATTGAAGAAGAACATATGCAAGCTGCAACGGTTATTTGCGCCAGCGGTATTGCCTTCTGGATGCGCTTAATTCGTGCCATGACCCAAGGAGGTGTACAATTGGGCTTTGAAGCAAAAGAAGCCATGGACATGTCGGTATATACTGCGTTGGGTGCCGCAACCCTTTTACTAGAAAACAAATCCCATCCAGAAGCAGAAATAGATAAGGTTACCACGCCACGTGGATGTACCATTACGGGCTTAAACGAGATGGAACATCAGGGGCTTAGTTCGTCTCTAATTCAAGGGTTGGCAGCTTCGTTCAATAAAATCAATGACATCTCAAATCAATAGACCATGAAATTATTTGATGTATATCCCCTATATGAGGTTACGCCAGTCCGAGCAAAAGATGTGTATGTATACGATGCTGAGGGAACAGAATACTTAGATCTTTATGGAGGGCATGCTGTTATTTCAATCGGGCATGGTCACCAGCATTATGTAAAAAGAATAAAAGAGCAATTGGATCAAATTGGATTTTATTCTAACGCCATCCAAAATCCGTTACAACAACAACTAGCCGATGCCATTGGTCACCAGTCCTGCTGTCATGACTATCAGTTGTTTTTGTGTAGCTCGGGAGCAGAGGCGATTGAAAACGCTTTGAAATTAGCCTCTTTTCACACCAATAAAAAAAGAATCATTGCATTCAAAAACGCCTTTCACGGAAGAACAAGTGCAGCAGTTGCGGCAACGGACAACTCCAAAATAAATGCGCCTTTAAACCAACAGCAAGCGGTTACTTTTTTAGCATTCAATGACACAACAGCTCTTGAAAACGAATTAAAAAAGGGAGACGTATGCGCGGTTATCTTCGAGGCCATCCAAGGAGTTGGCGGTTTGGACGAACCCTCTGAAGCTTTTGTATATGATATGGAACGCTTGTGCAAGCAATACGAAGCCTGCCTAATTGCAGATGAAGTACAGTCTGGATTTGGAAGATCAGGAACTTTTTTTGCATATCAAAAATATAAAATCGAACCCCATATTGTAACCATGGCCAAAGGAATGGGCAATGGTTTTCCTATTGGAGGCATCTTGGTGCATCCGAGTATCGAAGCGCAGTACGGAATGCTCGGAACCACCTTTGGTGGAAACCACCTGGCCTGTGTGGCATCTATAGCTGTTTTGGAAGTATTGGAGCAAGAAAAACTACAAGCAAGGGCACAAGAATTAGAGCCCTATTTTGTTGCGCAAGCAAACAACATTCCTGAACTTAAAAAAATTAAAGGACGTGGATTAATGTTGGGGCTCGAATTTGATTTTGAAGTTGGACCTTTACGTAAAACATTGATTTACGATAAAAAAATATTCACTGGCGGGAGTAGTAATAAAAACCTATTGCGCATTCTCCCCCCTTTAACAGTTCAGAAAGAACACATCGATCACTTTTTTAACTGCTTAAAAGAAGCTTTAAAAGAACACAGCAACTAACGTATGAAAAATTTTATATCCTTAGCCGATCTTCCTGATTTTGAAGAAACTTTAGCCTTGGCAAAAAGTTTAAAGAAAGATCCCTTTGCTTTTGAACAACATGCGAAAAGAAAAACCTTGGGGCTTCTTTTTTTCAATCCCAGTTTAAGAACCCGCTTGAGTACTCAAAAGGCAGCACAAAACTTAGGATTCAATACCATGATCATGAACTTTTCGAATGAAGCATGGGCATTGGAATTTGAAGATGGTACCGAAATGCGCGGAATACGATCCGAACATGTTCGCGAAGCCGCAGCAGTTGTTTCTCAATATTGTGATATGGTTGCCATACGTGCCTTTGCATCTTTGACCGACAAAGAACAAGACGAAGCAGAAATTGTATTGAACAGTTTTGCCCAATATGCTAGTATTCCTGTCATCAACATGGAAAGTGCTACCGGTCATCCCCTGCAAGCTCTTGCCGATGCGGTTACCCTTTCGGAATACCCTACACCGCACAAACCTAAGGTTGTATTGACCTGGGCGCCACACCCCAAAGCACTCCCCCATGCCGTTGGAAATTCGTTTGCACAAATGATGCAAGCTCAAGATGCGGATTTTGTAATTACCAATCCCGAAGGTTATGATCTTGACCCAAGAATCACCAAAAATATTCCGGTGCTTCACAACCAAGAAGAAGCTCTAAAAAATGCCGATTTTGTCTATGCCAAAAACTGGTGTTCATACGAAAATTATGGCTCCATAGTTCGGACAGACAATGCTTGGATGCTAACCACAGAAAAAATGGAATTGACCAATAATGCGAAATTCATGCATTGCCTTCCGGTTCGAAGAAACATTGTAGTTGCTGATGGTGTTTTGGATCATCCAAACTCTCTGGTTATTGAACAAGCCAACAACAGAACCTTTGCGGCACAGGCGGTTCTTAAAACCCTTTTGGATCATGTCTAAACTAAGCATTGTAAAAGTTGGCGGGAATGTCATAGAAAATGAAGCCGTTTTGCTTCCTTTTCTTCAGGGCTTTGCAAATTTGTCTGGCCCAAAAATTCTTGTACATGGCGGTGGTAAAAAAGCCAGCCTGTGGGCAGAGCGTTTGGGAATTCCAGTACAAATGAATGCAGGACGTAGAATTACCGATACAGACACCTTAGAACTCATTACTGGGATTTATGCAGGGCAAGTAAACAAAAGTATTGTCGCCACACTTCAAGGGCTTGACTGTAATGCTATTGGTTTGTCGGGCGCAGATGGAAATGCGATCCAAGCCATCAAAAGACCCATAGCTGCAATTGACTTCGGCTGGGTGGGCGATGTAGCATCGGTAAATACTCCCTTCTTCACTCAACTCCTTGACCAAGGACTTAGTCCCGTTTGTTGTGCACTAACCCATGATGGAAAAGGGCAACTCCTAAACACCAATGCAGACACCATAGCTTCGCAACTTGCTGTTGCACTCAGCAAACAGTTTGATGTGAACCTGTACTATTGTTTTGAGCAACTGGGTGTTTTACAATCGCTTGAAGATCTTGATTCGTTGATTGAAACTATCGATACTAAAAAATACAAAGAACTCCTCGATCAAAAAATAATACACCAAGGGATGCTTCCCAAAATGAAAAACGCATTTGATGCCCTTAATCAAGGAGTTTCGAAAGTTGCCATCGGGAAACCCGAGATGATTAGTAGTTCCATAAAACACACCTCAATTACCCTATAAATATGAGCACAATACTGACCCAAGAAGCCTTGAGCCTTTTACAAGATCTAATCGCAATACAATCTTTTTCTAGTGAAGAAGAAGGTACAGCCCAACGGATAGAACAATGGTTTACGGAGCATGATATTCCTTTTTCACGGGAAAACAACAACATCTATGCCTTCAATCAAAACTTTCAAGAAGGCAAACCGACGTTGCTTTTAAATTCACATCACGACACCGTAAGACCCAATAGCGCCTATACCAAAGACCCGTTTCAACCCCATATAGAAGATGGAAAATTGTTTGGATTAGGAAGTAATGATGCTGGTGGTCCTTTGGTTTCTCTAATAGCACTTTTCACGCATTATTACGAACACCCAAACCCCAAGTACAACCTCATTATTGCTGCAACGGCAGAAGAAGAAAGTTCGGGACCTTTGGGCTTAAATTCTCTTTTGAAAACCCTACCTCATATCGATGTTGCAATTGTTGGCGAACCAACACTGATGCAATTGGCGGTTGCAGAAAAAGGTTTGGTTGTTTTTGACGCAGTAATTAGCGGAACTGCAAGTCATGCAGCACATCCCAATGCCGATAACCCAATCATGAAACTCCCTGAAGTACTCCGTTGGTTCAACAATTTTACTTTTGAAAAAGAATCGGAAGTACTTGGGCCTGTAAAAATGACCGTAACCCAAGTCAGCGCCGGGAAGCAACACAATGTTGTTCCAGCCGATGTACATTTGGTCGTTGATGTACGGGTAAACGACTGTTACTCGAACCAAGAAATTGTAGACTTATTACAACAAGATGCACCCTGTACACTAACTCCTAGATCTACCAATTTAAACTCTTCTTCTATACCCCTAACCCACGAATTGGTTCAAGCAGGAATTGGCTTAGGAAGAGAACCCTATGGTTCGCCAACCCTTTCGGATCAAGCAAAACTTTCTTGCCCATCACTAAAGCTCGGCCCGGGAGATTCTACCCGATCGCACACCGCAAATGAATTCATCCACGTATCGGAAATCGAGGAAGGAATCTCTATATACATCAACCTCTTAAACGAAATCTTATGAAACTTTGGCAAAAAGGAAACGCAGCACATCAAAAAGTAGATCAGTTTACGGTCGGTAGCGATCGAGAATACGACTTGCTTTTAGCCGCCTATGATTGCGAAGCTTCAAGTGCCCATGCACAGATGCTTGCCAAAATTGGTTTACTTACCCAAAGTGAAGCCGACCTTCTTTGCACTGCATTAGATCAGTTGAAAGAAAAAGCGAATAACGGCAGTTTGGTTATTGAAGAAGAATTCGAAGACATGCATTCCAAAATTGAGCATGTACTTACCGAACAACTGGGCGATCTTGGAAAAAAAATACACACAGCTCGTTCACGAAACGATCAGGTTTTAGTAGCCATGCATTTGTACCTGAAAGAAGAATTGAGCAGCATCAAAAGCACTGTATTTCAATTGTTTGATTTGTTGATGCAATTAGCAGAGCAACACCAAAAGGGTTTAATTCCCGGATACACTCACCTCCAAGTAGCCATGCCCTCTTCTTTTGGGATGTGGTTTTCTGCCTATGCCGAAAGCCTAATTGATGATGTTCATTTTCTGAATACGGCTTATACCCTAGCCGATCAAAACCCCTTGGGTAGCGCAGCCGGTTTTGGGAGTTCGTTTCCGATTGACCGAGAATTTACCACCAAACAACTCAATTTCAGTACTCTAAAAGTGAATGCTGTTGCAGCACAAATGAGTCGTGGAAAGGTAGAAAAAACAACCGCTATTGCTCTTAGTATGGTGGGTAGTACCCTCGCTAAGTTTGCCATGGACGTCTGTCTGTATATGGGGCAGGATTTTAATTTTATTTCCTTTCCCGACAACCTTACCACAGGTTCTAGCATCATGCCGCATAAGAAAAACCCAGATATTTTTGAACTCATCCGCGGAAAGTGTAACGCCTTGCAAGCACTCCCAACACAACTCACCTTGCTGACAACCAACTTACCTTCTGGTTATCATCGGGAATTACAACTTGCCAAAGGCCCCATCATTGAGGGTATTCAAGAACTAAAAGCTTGTTTGGATATGCTGCTGTTTAGTCTCCCGAAAATTGAGGTAACTCCAAATATTACGGATCAAAAGAAATACGATTACCTTTTCAGTGTCGATACACTAAACGCTAAAGTACAAGACGGTATGCCCTTTCGTGATGCGTATCGTGAACTCGGAACCGCCATTGATGCTGGCAACTACCAACCCAACCGATCGGTTGCCCATACTCATATTGGGAGTATTGGAAACCTTGGACTGGATGCCATTCAGAAAAAAATG
>JABAZL010000090.1 GCA_018608425.1 Flavobacteriaceae bacterium | reverse complement strand
GTTACTTTATGATGGAGTTTTTACTTTGGGGATTGGAGTCCAATAAAAAACTAAACAAATACCGAACTTTAGAAGGATTTCAATTTAAGGATTCTCTTGGAAGCTACTTAAGTGGTTTATAAACGCTCTTGACGCATACTATCAATCGAAGTAGAATTTAATATTTTTAGGGTCTGATCACGAACCTCTTCAAACACTGGTTTGATTTGACATATCTTTTCATCACACTCTTCGCAATTGGCATAGTAATTCAAGGAGACGCAGGGTAACATAGCAATTGGTCCATCTACCGCTCGCATCAGATCGGCTAAGTTGATTTCCTTTGGATCTTTGAGAAGTTTATATCCCCCTGTTTTTCCACGCTTGCTCTGAACAAACTGAAAATTTCTTAACTCCCGTAATATCGTCTCTAAAAATTTTTTAGGGATCAACTCTTGTTCTGCTATTTCAGAAGAAAAAATAGATCGATCATCTTCTTGATGATCTGCTAGATACAACAAAGCCTTTATGGCGTATTTACATTTTTTCGAGATCATGATTCAAATAAAATTTGCTGCTTTAAAACTGCTTATACAAAGGTAAAGAATAAAACTCAAAATCTAATTCCTATAAAGTTAATAGAGTTTATAGGATTAGTTACAAATAAAAATTACATTTGCATTCGAATTGATGCTATGATAACCGAAATTTTACTGAATAACGTTGAAAAAAAGAAACCAAAAGTTAATAGCGAGAAAACATCGCGTAGTCTTTTGAAGTCGGTAAGTTGGCGGATTCTTGGCACAATAGACACCATCATTATCTCATACCTGATTACAGGCACATTGGAGTTTGCCCTTCGCATTGGTTTTGTAGAACTACTGACTAAAATGGGACTGTATTTTTTACATGAGCGATTATGGAATAAAATAAAATGGGGTAAAAAGTAAGACTATGGAAAAAGAATACCTTGAAAAGCTAAATAAAAAAGTTGCACATAAAACACTTGCTGAAGCTTTTGAAACCCTTATTGAATTGAGGCTAGGCAAGCTTGCCTTTTCAACTTCATTCGGACAAGAAGATCAAGTTATCACGGATTTTATATTTAAAAACAACCTGCCCGTTTCAGTTTTTACTCTTGATACAGGAAGACTGTTCGAAGAAACTTATGAAGTCTATCACAAAACACTTATACAATATAAGAAACCCATCACTCCCTTCTTTCCAAACGCTAAAAAAGTAGAGGCATTATTGGAAGCAAAAGGGCCGTCGAGTTTCTACGACAGTGTAGCAAACAGAAAAGAATGTTGTGGAATAAGAAAAGTAGATCCACTACAGAGAGCCCTCCAAGGTGTAGACGTCTGGATTACGGGCTTGCGAGGATCTCAAAGTTATTATAGAGAGCGGCATCAGGTATTTGAATTCGATTCTTCTTTTGGTCTGATCAAATTTAATCCTTTGATTCATTGGAGTTTGGAAGAGGTCATTACTTATTTAAATAAAAACAAAGTTCCTCAAAACAGCCTACACGCCAAAGGCTTTGCAAGCATAGGCTGTGCTCCCTGTACCCGAGCGATCGAAAAAGGAGAAGACATTCGTTCTGGAAGATGGTGGTGGGAAAATTCCAAAAAAGAATGCGGTCTACATCAAACTCAAATCGCTAAATCGTAACCAATGAATATACTCAAACAACTAGAAGAAGAAGCCATTTACATCATCCGTGAGGTAGTTGGTCAATTCGATAAACCTGCCTTACTTTTCTCTGGAGGAAAAGATTCGATTGTACTGTTGCACCTATGCCATAAAGCATTCTTACCCGCTCGAATTCCATTCCCTTTAGTTCATATCGACACAGGGCATAATTTCCCAGAAACTCTAACACTTCGAGACAAACTTATAGAGCAATATAACGTTAAGCTTCATGTTGGCCTAGTTCAAGACAGTATTGATCAAGGAAAAGTAGCGGAAGAAAAAGGTCAGTTTGCAAGCCGAAATAGTTTACAAACCACAACCTTACTCGAGACCATAAGTAACTTAAAACTTGATGCGTGTATGGGTGGTGCTCGAAGAGATGAAGAAAAAGCAAGAGCCAAAGAACGTGTGTTTTCTGTTCGAGATGATTTTGGGCAATGGAATGAAAAGTTACAACGTCCAGAATTATTCGATCATTTGAATGGTGCTATTCAATCTGGAGAAAACATACGAGCATTTCCCATAAGCAACTGGACCGAGCTCGATGTATGGGAATATATTCGTCAAGAAAAACTAGAAATTCCAACAATATATTATGCGCATGAAAGAGCAGTTTTTAAACGAGAAGGTCAATTCATGCCTGTAACAGAATTTCATCAAATTGATCCAAATCAAATCGAAATTCAATCGGTTCGATTTAGAACCGTTGGCGACATGAGTTGTACCGCAGCTGTCTTGTCAGAGGCTGAGGAACTTGATGTTATTATTGAGGAAATTAGAACCTCTACCTACTCAGAAAGAGGTGCGCGAATGGACGATAAACGCTCAGAAGGAGCCATGGAAGAACGAAAAAAAATAGGATACTTTTAAACCAATATCTATGGATTTATTACGAATAGCAACGGCTGGTAGTGTTGATGACGGAAAGAGTACCTTAATCGGAAGGTTACTCTATGAAACAGGTTCTTTGAAAGAAGACCAGCTGGAACACATAGAAGAAAAGAGTGCCTCCAATGGTTTGGATCATTTAGATTTTTCTTTGGCAACAGATGGTCTACTTACAGAAAGAGAACAAGGAATTACCATTGATGTTTCTCATCTTTATTTTAAAACTAAAAAAAGACGCTTCATCATTGCCGACTCCCCTGGGCATATTGAATATACAAGAAACATGGTAACCGGAACTTCTAATTCGGATACAACGCTTCTACTATTAGATGCTAGAAAAGGTGTTATTGAGCAAACAAAACGACACTTCTATATCACGCAATTATTGGGAATTAAGAAAATAATTTTTGCTGTGAACAAGATGGACTTAGTCGGTTACGATCAAAAGGTGTTTGACCAAATTAAAGAAGACATAGCAGAACTCATTAAGAGTCAAAACAAAAAAGATCTAACGGTTTTCTACATTCCTCTTTCCGCACTTAAAGGAGATAATCTTCTTCTGAAAAGCACGCAAATGCCATGGTATAGTGGTAAAACACTTTTCGATGTAATTGAAAATATTTCAGCCAATGAACCAGTGTCAAAAGAGAATGTTCTTCAAGTGCAAACTGTTATTCGGCCTAAGTTAGATGCCTATCACGATTATCGAGGTTTTGCTGGAAAGGTCAAAAGCGGATCCTTTTCAATCGGAGATACTATCGAAATTTTTCCTTCTGGAACCAAAACTAGAATTAAGTCTATTGAGCGGTATGGGGTTACTAAAGAACACGTTAAACAAGGTGAAAATGCAACTCTTTTACTCGAAGATGAAGTTAATGTCTCCAGAGGGGATTCTCTCTTCAGCCCTATTCAATCTTTGGAAACTACAAAAACAATAAATGCTAAAGTTTGTTGGATGCAAGGAATAGCGTTGCAGGTTGAAAATAAATATTTATTGCAGTTTGGATCTAAAAAATCGCTTGCCAAAGTAACCGAAGTTAATGAACGGATCGACATATCGGGAGGTGGTTCTGAAAACACAGCTTCGCTTGGATTGAATGACATCGGCATTACTTCTTTTCAGTTGGCGCAACCAATTCAAAGTATTCCCTATCTAAAAAATAAAAACCTAGGAAGTTTTATAATCATCGACATACACACGAATAATACAGCCGGAATCGGTTTCATAGAATAAGAATGGAAAGTTTTAGAACAGAATTAGAAAACCAAATTGTAGCAAAAGATATTCTTGATTTAGAAAAGAAGATTTTTGAATTTAAAAACAGTCAAATTGACGAAGAAAAATTTCGCAGTTTACGCTTAGCTCGTGGGGTATATGGGCAACGTCAACAGGGTGTTCAAATGATTCGTATCAAGCTCCCTATGGGAAAATTTACTGCAAAACAGTTGCGTCGAATTGCTGATGTTTCGGATGAATACGCCAGTAGTAATTTACACATAACCACACGTCAGGACATTCAAATACATTATGTTTTATTGGATCGAACTCCTGAGTTATGGGCTACGTTAGAAAAAGATGAAATTACCTTAAGAGAAGCATGTGGAAACACTGTTCGTAACGTTACTGCCTCAGTCATGGCAGGTGTTGATCCGAACGAAGCCTTTGATGTTACTCCCTACGCTCAAGCTTTTTTTGAATACTTCCTACGCAATCCTATTTGTCAAGAAATGGGTCGAAAATTCAAAGTAGCTTTTTCAAGTTCCTCGATCGACGATGCATTAACATTTATACATGACTTAGGTTTTATTCCTAGGATTGAGAATGGAGTACGTGGTTTTCGTGTCCTTTTAGGCGGTGGAATCGGGTCTCAACCTATAGATGCACAGGAAGTTTTTAGCTTTCTGGCAGCTAACATAATCATTCCATATAGTGAAGCGGTAATTCGTGTCTTTGATCGCCATGGAGAACGTAATAAAAGGAATAAGGCACGGCTCAAGTTTTTAATTAAAGAAATTGGTCTTGATGCCTTTAGGGTTTTAGTGGAACAAGAATTGAAGGTTGTGAACCACCAAGAATATGCTATTGAACCTAAAAAACGCACCTTAAAGGAGGCTAAATTTGTTGGAGAAACTTTATTAGATTCTAGTCCTGCTTTTGAGGCATGGAAAAAAGCCAACACTTATACTCAAAAACAAATGGGTTATGTTGCTGTTGGGTTACCGATAAAAACAGGAGATATAGCTTCAGACAAAGCGCGTAAATTAGCCGACTTAATCGAACAGTTTACTCGAGATGACAATCGTTTTTCAGTAGGTCAGAGCATCTTGCTCCGCGATGTAAAGGAAGAACATCTTCTCGCTCTATATCGTGCCCTTGAAAAACTAGACTTACACCGTATTGGATTTCATAAAATAAACGACATTGTTACTTGTCCAGGAACGGATACATGTAACCTTGGAATAGCAAGTAGTATGGGCTTAGCAGATGAATTGCAGAAGCTGATCGAGACCGAATTTTATTCCCTAATCAACACCCACGATATCCAAATAAAAATAAGTGGTTGTATGAATGCTTGTGGGCAGCATACCCTAGCCCATATTGGTTTTCAAGGGATGACTCTAAAATCAAATGGATTGATTGCTCCTGCAACACAAATCCTTTTGGGAGGTGGAGTTCTTGGAGATGGAACAGGTCGGTTTGCTGACAAACTCCTCAAGGTTCCGGCAAAAAGAACACCCGATGTATTGCGATGGATCTTGACAGATTTTGAATTCAATCGAGCAAAAGAAGAGGATTTCTTTGCCTATTATGACCGACAAACCAAGAATTATTTTTATCAAAATTTAAAGCATTACAGTGCTGTTGAACATCTAGCAGCCGAAGATTTTATCGATTTTGGGGCAAAGGAAAAGTATGAAAAAGCTATCGGAATTGGTGAGTGTGCTGGAGTTACCATTGACTTGATTCAAACTTTGATTTTTGAAGCAGAAGAATCTTTTCAATGGGCTACAGAAGCTTTAGTAGAAAAGCGATTTGGAGATGCTACTTACCATGCATACAACGGGCGTATTAGAGCAGCAAAGGCTTTATTAACTTCGGTCGAGGCCAAAACCAATAGTCATGCTTCTATTATAGAACGTTTTGATGCATGTTTTCCTGCCTTCAAAACAGACCAATCCTCTTCCTTTTCAGAAGGCATAGAAGCATTTAGAAACAACCCATCGGATGAAAGTTTCGCAAATACGTTTTTAGAAGACACCAAAAAAACAATTCAATGGATCAAAAACTCAAGAAATGGAACAGTTGAATAAGGGGAGTATTTGCCTCGTTGGAGCAGGTCCAGGGGATCCCGAATTAATTACATTAAAAGGGCTCAAAGCTATTCAGAATGCAGAAGTAATTCTGTATGATGCCTTGATCAATCCCTTACTTTTAGATCACAATGTTATTGCCCAGAAAATATTTGTGGGGAAACGAAGAGGTTTTGCTCAAAAAACACAAGAAGAAATTAACCATTTACTAGTGCATTATGCTGCACAAAGCAAAAAAGTTGTTCGTCTCAAAGGTGGCGATCCTTTGATCTTTGGTCGAGCTTGTGAAGAACTTTCTTATGCCGCATTATTCGATATTGAAACGTCTATTATTCCTGGAATATCTTCTTTCACAGGGATAGCTGCTCAACATCAAATACCATTGACAAAACGATCGGTTTCAGAAAGTTTATGGGTTACCACTGGGCATACTTATGATGGGCAAATCTCGTCTGACATTCCTATTGCAGCTCAATCGAGTGCGACCGTAGTTGTCTTAATGGGGATGCGATTTTTGAAAGAAATTATCACTGAATTTAAAAAATACAAGCCCAAAAATTATCCTGTGGCAATAATCCAAAACGGAACTACTAAAGCTGAAAAGGTCGTGTTGGGGACTTTAGAGACAATAGAACAAGAAGTGCAAACGCATTCGATTTCAAATCCTGCGAATATTATTTTTGGTTCTGCAGTCCTCGATCAAGTAACCCAGTATAAAAACTTGAAAAGTGCATTATGTTACCAATGAATGAACTCTATCCTATATTTTTAAAAACAGAACAATTACGGTTTCTGATTGTCGGCGGAGGAAATGTTGCTCTTGAAAAATTAGAGTTTTTAATCAAGTCTAGCCCAAATGCAGAAATTACAATGGTTGCTCCTTACTATCGAGAGGCTACACTTGATTTTGTGACAAACAAACCTAATATCAAGTTGATTCATCGAACCTTCAATTCTTTCTTTTTAAGAGGAAAGCATATTGTAATTGCAACTACAGATGACCCAGTAGTCAATCAAAAAATACATTATTTTTGTAAAAAAAAGAGAATATTAGTTAATGTAGCCGATACTCCCGACCTTTGTGACTTCTATATGGGTGGAATTGTGACCAAAGGGAATTTAAAAATTGGTATTTCAACCAATGGAAAGTCGCCAACCTTAGCCAAAAGAATTCGACAATTTTTAGAAGAATTGTTGCCTGAGGAAATCAATGATTTACTCGACACCTTGCAGAACTATAGAAAAACTTTAGATGGAGATTTTGAATTTAAAGTAAATGAAATGAATAAAATGACTAAATCTATTTTAGAAAGAAATGATACAAACTGATATAATCATCATTGGAGCTGGTCCCGTAGGCCTCTTTACCGTATTTGAGGCTGGTCTCATGAAATTAAAGTGCCACCTAATCGATGCTATTCCGCAAGCTGGAGGGCAATTATCCGAAATTTATCCTAAGAAACCAATCTACGATATTCCGGGCTTTCCTTCTATTTTAGCTGGGGAACTAGTTGATAATTTGCTGAAACAGGCAGAACCTTTCAATCCCGGGTTTACGCTTGGAGAACGTGCAGAAACCATCGAGAAACAAGAAGACGGTAGTTTTATTGTCACCACGAGTGAAGGTACACAACATCAAGCGCCAACAGTAATGATCGCTGGAGGTTTGGGGAGTTTTGAGCCTAGAAAGCCAAAAATTGAAACACTACCTCAATTTGAAAAAAAGGGCGTTGAATATATGGTTCGAGAACCAGAAGCTTTTTTAGGTAAAAAACTATTCATCTCCGGAGGTGGAGATTCCGCTCTAGACTGGGCTATTTATTTTGCTGAAAACCATGACATTCCTGTCGGATTGGTTCACAGAACGGATATGTTCAGAGGGCATAAAGATTCCGTTGAAAAAGTATATACTTTACAGGCTCAAGGAAAAATAGACTTGTATACACATGCTGAAGTCGTTGACCTCCATGGATCAGAAAAACTGGAACAAATAGAATTGAAACAAAAAGATCAAGAAAACATTAAAGTTGATGTTGATTATTGGTTACCGCTCTTTGGTTTATCTCCAAAATTAGGCCCGATTGGGGATTGGGGACTGGAAATTGAAAAGAATGCAATTGTTGTAGATAATA
>JABAZL010000019.1 GCA_018608425.1 Flavobacteriaceae bacterium | reverse complement strand
GAAATGGAATACCTTTCAGGTTCGTCAAATTAACTGTAATTAGTTTGTTTATAAATGATTTGGAATCCATATGCATGAAAAAAGCGTTGCGTTATGGTATTGTATTTCCTTTTTATTGAGTACAGTCACCACTCATGCAAATACGTACGATATTTTTAAAAAACACAAAGAGGTGAAAATGAATTAACCTATCAAAAGCTTTTAACTTAAATCAGAAAACACAGCTTTATTTTTTTATTAGAATAGACTGACAAGTTCATATTCAAATAAAAAAATAGTATAATAAATTATGGATTGCACTGTGCAAAAAAGCTGTAAAAAAAAAAGGGAATCAATTAGTATAATAAAAATAAGAGTATATCTTTAGGATCGTATGAATTCATTTAAAAGTGAAACTATAATATGAGAAAGAAAGAATGTGAAAAGTGCAAGAAAGATTTCAGAATAATGTTTCGTGTACAATATACGGCTGATAAAAACTGGGTTTTCCTCTGTACCGACTGTGTATCGGAAGTAAAAAGAGACAATGAAGATTATCGTTATGGTGGTACTTGGAAATACTAATATCTTCCTAAAATAACACCCGCCTCGTCATTTCATCAAAATCGTTTTTAAGGACAATTATTTTAAGTAACTAATTCAGAACATACATCCAAGATTGAAATCAACTTCGCATAACTTTATATTTACACAAGAAGTTTTCTACGTATCGGTTGTATATTAGTTTATCCAAATAGAGTTGTATCCCCATCAATAAAATTAAACCTACTTTTTATAAATTATTGCTATTCCAAATGTATGTTGAAACATTTTTTTAATGTGAAACAAACGTTCGTTTAACTTAGAAATTGCATAGTTAATTAGATTGAAAAATATAATGAGAGGCTTAATTGTGTGTTTTTTCATACTGATAGTTCAGGGTTCCGTTTATGCCCAGCTAAGTAAGATACATTACGTACCGCCTATAGCCTACTCCAGCGAAACACTTAGTAACGCAATACCAAACCAAGGGCATTATTTCTATGTTTCAACACCCAGTACTGCCACAGTTACTGTAGACATCAAAGCAGTAGGTGGAGCTACAACCCGTATTTTGGTGTCAAATTCAGCTCCATATGTTTTTACTATTGATGACCCCGGAGGCATAGATAGCTCCCAAATTGCTATTGGAGCTAGTAGTTCAGACGTTGTTTCAAACACCAGTAGAGTTGTAACAGACAAAGGCTATATTGTAGAAGCAACAGCGGCAGTTTATGTGGCACTCAGAATGGCCAGTGACTCTCAAGCAGGGGCATTAGTAAGTAAAGGAGGGGCAGCATTGGGAACTGATTTTAGAGTTGGAGGCTTTACGAACTATAATCCAACATCTAATTACTCTACTTTTCTTTCGGTAATGGCTACAGAAAACACAACTTTGGTTACAATTAATAATATCCTAGACGGAGTCGATATAATTGATTTTGATGAGACTTTACTTGGTGTTTCTTTAACAGGAACGCTGAATGACATTAGCTTCACTCTAAATCGTGGCGAGAGCTACACCGTTGTAACACGATCAGATGAAGGCGCTGATATAGCTGCAGCCCTAGAAATAAGCACATTACAAACAAAGAACTCGGATGGGCTTATTGGAGCTTATGTAAGCTCAAACAAACCCGTTGTAGTAAATAGTGGTTCGTTGAATGGAAGTTTTGGAGTTGGGGGTGCTAGAGACTATGGTTTTGATCAACTTGTAGATTACAGTAAGGTGGGTACAGAATATGTTTTTGTAAAAGGAACTGGGCAAGATGCATGGGAAAATGTCCTTCTTGTTGCGCATACAGATGCCACAACAATTACAATTAATGGAAACCCCGTTACAAATGCATTTGTACACGCAAAAGGAGCTAACATTTCAGGCCTATACGGAGCAGCAGCTGCAAATCTTAGTATAAATGCAGGCTCTTATTACTTAATTGAAGGAGATCTATATGCAACGGATGGGAATATGTATGTTCAATCTTCTGCTCCTGTTTTTGCATTTCAAGGTATTGGATCAGGAGCTGGTGAAGCCAATCAAGGCTTATTTTTTGTACCACCACTTAAATGTTCAAGCTTAGGCGACGTCGATAATATACCATCCATAAACAATATTGGTACAGCACTCTTTACTGGGAGTTTAAACATAATCAGTAAAAGAGGCGCAGTCATTTCTATTTCGGACGGTAACAATACATCTCAGGCTATTGGAGCCCTTGCTGTTGCAACCGTAAATGGCCCGTTTAATGTTCTAGGTAATGTTGATTACCAAACCTATACCATCTCAAATTTAATTGGAAATGTTGCTATAATAAGTAACGATGAATTGTATTGTTCCTATTTTAACGAAAGTGGAGCAGCGTCGTCAGGGGCGTTTTATTCCGGGTTCTCCTCCCCTCCCGATATTCCTACCGAAATCATTGGAGCTGGAATTTATGGATATTGCGCGCCAAATTTGGGGCTTACTACTGGAGACATGGTTCTTTTTACAAGTTATGAATGGCAGGTCGATAGTGGATCTGGATATGTTACCGTTGCCGGAAGCACTGACCAAGGAACCATAACACCAACTATTGCAGGAGACTATCTTATACGAGGGTTTATTAGTTGTCCAGGAGAAGCAATAGAGTTTTTAGATTCTGACTCCGTTAGCGTATTACTCTGCCCACCAGACACGGATGGGGATGGATTTTTAGATCCTTTAGATAGCTGCCCTATTGCAGCTGGTGTTGCTTTTTTAAACGGATGTCCGTGGCCTTTATATATTGGCAATAATTATAAAACTGCAGTTGTTTCAAATAGCATTGAAATGGAAAACGAAACTTATTTATGTTCTTTAACTGACTCTGGATATTACAACATCGCCTACCACTCTGGAGCTGTTGCCGAGCCAAATGTTGGAGATTTTATTATTTATAACAATAACTATTCATTTCCCAATGGTTTACTATTTGACACTACCAATTATGCATTCATGAAACTACGAGATTATAATAAAATAATTGAAGTACAGAAGTCCAACGGAGAAATCATTGCGATCTATAACTGCCTTTAAATTTATTCTTTGTTTTTAAAAATACCAGAGAAGGCACTTGCAATTAGACCAGCCGGAACTGCCACTACACCCAAACTGATAAAAACAATAATACTAGAAAATATTTTACCACCCACCGTGATCGGATAAATATCTCCATAACCTACCGTGGTTAGCGTAGCAACTGCCCACCACATTGAATGGAAAATATCAGCGAAATTTTCTGGTTGTGCAGGATTCTCAAAATGATAAATACCAACAGCAGCTACATATAAAAGAAATACTGTTAGTATACTGAAAATTATCAATTCCTTTTTAATGTCGTTAAATGCTTTCCCAATATTCACAATTGCAGGGTCATATTTAAATATTGAAATGAACCTTAAGACTCGTATTTCTCTTAAATCTGCTGGAAGTCCAAAATAATAGGGAATTAGAGCAACACTGTCTAAAATTCCCCAAAAACTAAATATATATTTCAATCGGTTGGGAGCGGCATAGACGCGTAAAATATATTCTATTGAAAACAAAACAATTGGAACTAGTTCCCAATCATCCAATATGACATGATATTTTTCCATCGATTCCATCGTCTGCAAACCATGGTCAAAAACAGTGATGAGTATGATCAAATAAATAAACCCATCGATCATTCTTGCGTACTTATTGTTTTTATCTGTTAAATAGAAATGAAGTTTTGCTCTCATAATTTATGTTTATTTATTTTTTCTTTTTCTCAACTTTTTCTTTCTTTTCTTCCTCTTCTTTCTTTGCTTCTACTGATTTTTTCTCTCCTTCTTCCTTATTTGCCTCTTTCTCTGCCTTTTCTATATCTTTGACTCCTTCAGAATCATCCGCTTTTTTTTGCAATGCAGTTATCTCATCTTCTTTTTCGCCTTCTAATTCGAGCTCTTGATTTTCGCTTTTCATCTCATCAATTTCTTGAGACTTTTCTTTTTTCTGTTTTTCTTTAAATTTTGCCATAATAGAATTTTAAAATAATTTCTTCCAAGGACGCATACCCTCGGTTTGAATTAAATCGATAAATAGGTTTAGCGATGTACAACTACGATTATTGCTAAATGCCTCATAAATAAGGATGAATTTGGCGATTAAAAAATATGCAATACCTTCATAATATTTTGTCTGAAAGGAAAGGTCTAATGTTAGTTTATTCCAATGAAAACGCTCTAAGTCTTTGTTCTCCTTATCGTTCGGATACGGTCCTGAAAAATAATTATTGATGTACCATGTAACTAACCTCCAATTTGAAGGAGCTAAATACATATTGGGTATTTCGGGAACTAAAAAAGGTCTATCTCCTATAAAACCGAGCATATAGGGACCAATATCATCCGAATAAGGCAGACGTTTTAAGTCGTTCAAACTGTTTTTTTCTAAATCAAATTCAAGATTGAGGAAATCAATGAAATTGCTGAATTTACTATTACTAGGTTCATCAATCTCTGGGAACAATCTTTTGGGCTCATTTTTAAAACCTTTAGATAACGCTGGATGCAATTCATTTATAGAAATTACATTAAGTGCATTGAATATCGTATCTGCAAGTTTATCATCTAGCGGCTTTTTAAATATGTTCAGTTGACCATAAAACTTACTTTCATAAATCCGAGTCCCAGATGGTTTTTCTCCAGCATATTTCCAGCTGTCCGAATTCAAATTTTCAACCCCTGTTTCGCTTGATTGTAGAATCAAGTAGGACCTCGATTTTTCAGTAGATCCAGAATATTTTAAACCTGTTGAAAACCTATACATTATTAAATTTCATTTGTTTCAAAACTCATTTCATCTTGATTTTCCATGCCGCTTTGAGTTGCTTCTTGTTGTGGCTGACTATAATCAACTTCTTCGTTACTGAGTCCATGAGCCTGAAGAGAATCCATGCCACCACTCGAGTTATTCGCTTTCATTTGTAATTGATGTAAACCATCTTTATCCCTTTTATTTGCTAAAGTATCAAGCTTCACGAGTTGCGATACATTTTCGCTTTGATCTGCTACTTTCTGAATACTTCCTACACCAGAATGATCATCTGTTTTAGATTGAGAAATGCCGCTATCTTGATCTTTTTCAAGCGCAGAATTCTGCCCAACTTCTAACGCTTTTTGACCCATTACGTCAGCTTCATGCTCTAAGCCCTTGTCGTCATTAATTAGTATTTTACTTTTTAATTGTTTGGTAGGCTCTACTCTACCTTGCTTTTGTTGTGCAACATGCCATGCTTCGTGTGGAAGGTGTTTTTCCTGACCGGGTCCTAAATGAATATCAGATCCTTGAGCATAGGCGTGTGCATTCAGCTGAGCGGGTTTATCAGAATTTTTATGAACGTTAACGTCCGACATATTCTGCCCAGAAAGTTGTTCAACCCCTGACTTTAAACCTGATGGCAACTGCCCTGCATCACTTTTTGTTTGAATTGGGGCAGCTGCAGCTGTGCTGGAGTCAGTAAATTTACCCTGAGTGATTGACGCTCTTTTACCTTTAGGAGGTTCTTCTTTTTCTTTTTCTTCTTCTTTTGGTTTATCATCACATTCATCACAACAATCCTCAGCAACATCAGAATCCTTTTTTGATTCATCGTCTTCTGACTTAGCATCTTCATCCTCAGATTTAGCATCCTCTAATACTTGATCAGAATCTTGAGAGGATTCATCCAATTCGGGTGGTTTTGCTTTCATGTCTTTTCCTGGAATTGAAATATCATTAATTCCAAACATAAAACCTTCTAAAATATTGCCAATAGTGAAATCTGTAGGCCCAAATTCTTTTTCTAGAGAAGCAACTTTTCCTTCTACAATTAAAAAATCAAATTCTTTTTTAAAGAATAAAAATTTCATTTTTACAGCAGCATATAAAGCACCAATAAGGGCAGCATAAAGAGATCCACTAACTTTTATTCCTTTTGAATCTGCTGTTAGGGTTAACATAGCATCTATAACACCTTTAAGCTCTGCTTTAATACCAGCTGATACTTTTGCAAAAGGTAATCCAACGCTTATACCTCCAAAAACACTTACCGAAACATCTCCATGACCAATTACTGTAGCTGAACGAATCTCAAATGTTGAGAAATCGGGAATAAAATGTGAGTCTGTCTTAAAGCCAGTAACCATATCTGCTGAAGCTTTCGCTCCAAACCCAATTTCGCTACTTACCTCAATAAAAACACCTGGAATTCCAGCAGGCATTAAGATAGCAGGTGGCTCAAAGGCAAAATGTTCATCGAAAAAAGTAAAGGCTCCTGCAGCCTCCATGTCATAACCGTCTTCTCCCTCTCGAACTCCCCTCGCACTTATATTATAAAGTCCACCAGGCCCTTCAATAGTTCCAGATATGTTTTCTAAAAACCCGTTATTAACAGTAGCAGAAACGTCTACTTTATTACCTGCAACTTCTGTTTCAATAGTTGCTTCACCACCCATACTTAGACTGGAAAAGTCAGGTGCAAAATTTGGGTCTGTATTGATTGTCCCATTTACAGAACCTTCTATTGGTCCATTTGAAAAAGAACCTTCTCCTGATAATGTATAACCCCCTCCATTATCAATTACCGAAGCATTGATTACGTATAAATTATTGGGCCCTTCTATTGTACCTATTAAACTTGCTAGAGATCCATTGACCATTACACCCGTCATTGATATATGATGTCCTGCAATTTCTGTATCTACAGTAGCTTCACCACCAACATTTAAAGTATCAAAGTTTGGATTAAAATTGGCGTCTGTTTGAATTTCTCCAGTAACTTGACCTTCTACAGGTCCCATTGAAAAAGCACCCCCACCCGTTATAGTGTATCCATCTCCGTTATCAACTACAGAAACAGCTAATAAGTATAAACCATTTGGACCTTCAATTGTCCCTATCAAGCTTTGTAAAGAACCATTTTCCATGGTCCCATCCATGACTATTTTATTTCCGGCAATATCAGTGTCTACAGATGCTTCTCCTCCAATTTGTACAGAGTTAAAATCTGGATTAAAGTTTTTATCCGTTTGAATTTCTCCTGCTATAGTTCCTACTATTGGGCCAGCCGTAAACTCGCCTGAACCAGCAATTGTGTAAGTATCTCCGTTATCTATTACCGACGCAGTAAGTGAATATAGATTATTAGGCCCCGTGATGGCTCCTTCTAAGCTTTTAAGAGAACCGTTTTCCATGGTACCAGCCATGTCAATTATATTCCCAGCTATTTCAGTATTTACTTGCGCATTCCCTGAAAGGTTTAGTGAAGCTATATCAGGAGTAAAACTTTCATCTGTTAATATCTCCGCTTGTACGTTTCCTTCAATTGGACCAGCAGTAAATACTCCTCCTCCTTGTATTGTGTATGATCCACCATTATCAACTACAGAGGCATTAATGGTGAAAAAATCATCAGGACCTGTTATTACTCCAGTAAGGCTGGCCAAGGAACCATTCTCCACAACTCCCGTCATGTCGATCTTGATACCCATCAACTCCGTGTTTACACGTGCGTCTCCACTGATGTTTAGGGTGGAGGGGTCTATGGAAAAGGATTTGTCAGCTAAGATCTCAGCCGTTAGATTACCTTGAACTGGTCCTGCGGCAAAGGCGCCTCCTCCTGTTATGGTGTAGGTGTCGCCATTGTCAACTACAGAGGCATTGATGATAAAGGTACCGTTGGGACCTTGGATCGTTCCCGATAAACTCTTTAATGAACCCTGTTCTACTACTCCACTTAAGTTTATTAGGATGCCTGAGATTTCTGTATTGACAGAGGCACTTCCACCTATGACTAAGGAGGAGGGGTCTATATTGAATGCTGAATCAGTGTCTATTTGTGCATTTATACTTCCTTGTACTGGACCAGCCTCGAAGGCTCCTGAACCGGTTATTGTGTAGGTGTCGCCATTGTCAACTACAGAAGCATTGATAAGGTAGGATTGACTAGGGCCGGCTATCGTTCCTACTATACTGGCTAGGGAGCCATTAACTACTGATCCGGATAAGTCGATCTGATTGCCTAGTATTTCTTTACTGATAGAAACACCTCCACCAATGTTTAAGGTAGAGGGGTCTATATTAAAACCAGAGTCGGCTTGGATTTCAGCGGTAAGGTTTCCTTCAATTGGACCAGCAGTGAAAACACCTGATCCTGAGATGGTATAGCCATTACCGTTGTCGACTACAGAGGCATTAATAGTGAAAGAATCATCAGGACCTGTTATTACTCCAGTAAGGCTGGCCAAGGAACCATTCTCCAC
>JABAZL010000106.1 GCA_018608425.1 Flavobacteriaceae bacterium | reverse complement strand
TCTAAATGAGCATTTGCCGAAACGTTTTTATATTTAGTTGCTAGAGGAATACCATTGTTATTATCATCTAAATCTGATGCACCTAAAAGTAAAGTACCGGTAGCGCTAGGATCTACTCGACCATTTCTTAAAGTGGGCTGATAAATAGCATTTCTATTTGTTGCAATAAATGCTGTATCATTTGGGTCAACTTGGAAATCGTCTCCTTGTGTTATACGAGCATTTACTTTAAAACCCAAAGTTTTACTTTCATTTGCGTATGCATGACGAATGTTAGCACCCAATGTATTTAAAGTACCTGCTACCAATTCAATGGTTGTTCCCGGATAGTCGATAGGGTTTTTTGTCATAAAATGTACAACTCCTGATGTTACACCAGGTCCGTAAAGAGCAGACGCTGCCCCACGTACAACTTCAACTTTAGCAATATCTATATTTGATAAACCCGTTTGGAATGATAAGAACTGACCAGCCGAAGGAGTTACTAAGTAGCGATAATCTAACATTGGAAATGCCTGAGTTCCAAATATCCCGGAACCTGCTCTCATCTCGATATTAATCGTATTGGCAGATTGTTGTTGAATTTGAACTCCAGGAATATTAACTAACCCACGAATAGGGTCAATTGGGTCAGCTGAGTTTTTTATATCCTTTGCTGTTATAATCGAAACCGAAGCCGGTGCATCTTGCACTTTCTGAGGTCTTCTAGAAGCTGAAACAACAATTTCATCTAAGTTTTCTCCCGGGCTCAATGCAATAGATAATACTTGATCCGCAGAAGTAACTTCTACAGACTGAGGTGCAAAACCGATTGAACTAATTTCAACAGTAAAAGGGAGTGCTTGATTTGAACTGAAACTAAAGTTACCGTCGAAATCTGAATTTGTTCCTTCGGAAGTTCCTTGAACGATTAAATTCACCCCTGGTATGGGTTCATTTGTATCTGCATCACTTACAGTACCACTAACGGTGGTTTGTGCGAGAAGCAGATTAATGCAAAACAGCCCAAGAACCGTGAGTGCAGTTGTTAATTTGTTTTTTTTCATAATTGGTTGTTTAAAATTATTACTGGTTAACAGAGTCATTGGTTAAATTAAGGATTTGGCAAGATAAGGGGGTCAAGCAGTAATTCGGGAAATTATGTCCCATACCTGAAAGATAACAAGATTTTATGTTTAAGAAACATTTTATAGACTTTTTTAAATGTGATAAATACATTAAAGGAGGCGAGTTTTCGTAATTCAATCCTGTTTTTGTGAAAAATAAATTAGTTTTCGAAAATTACACTAGCATCATCTTGATGCCAATTAATGTAATTTCCCTCATAGGCTTTGTCTATTTTATTACGTTTAATCTTCAGGGTTGGAGTCATTAACCCGTTTTCAACAGCCCATGGATCTTTTACAATAATAAGCGTCGATATCTTCTTGTATCCTGGCAGTTGTTCATTTACTTTTTCTAAGTAGTCACTTAAATATTTTTGAAGCTCATCTTTGGGTTTTGCTAAACCAATTTCGGATAGCACTCCCAAGCAGATGGGTTGTGGTAATCCTAGGCCTGCTACACAAATTTGTTCAAATTCTAAAATATCACCAAAATAACCCTCAAGAACAAGCGGCTCAATGTATTTTCCTTTAGATGTTTTGAAAATGTCTTTTACACGTCCGGTTATGAATAAAAATCCGTCTGCATCTATATGCCCTTGATCTCCTGTGTGTAACCAACTTTCTTTTATTACCTCTGCAGTCAATTCTGGTTGCTTGTAGTATTCCTTCATCATAAAAGGGCCACGCATCAAAATCTCTGAGGTTTCTGAATCAATTTTCAATTCCACGCCAGGTTGCGCAAGTCCTACAGATCCGGGCTTGTCAATGATTCCATCTCCTAGGTGTGTTGTTATGGCACAATTTTCTGTCATTCCATATCCATTGGTTATTGAAACGCCGATTTTTCGAAACCATGTGCGTTGTGTTTCTTGAAGCGGAGCAGCACCTGAAACGATAGATCGCGCTTTGCTTAACCCCAACGCCTTTTTAAACTTTCGCTTCAACACCCATGACAAAACGGGAATTTTCAGAAGCTTTGAAAGTTTCTCTTGTGGAATTTTTGATAAAATTCCCATTTGAAATTTCGTCCAAATACGAGGTACAGCAAAGAAAACCGTTGGCTGTGTTTCCTGTAGGTTTTTAGCAAACGTATCTAGGTTTTCTGCGAAAGATAAGGTTCCTCCAAAACGAAATACAGCATATTCAACTACCACACGTTCTGCTATATGATTTAGCGGTAAATAGGAAAAGAAGGTGTTGTTACCTTTGAAATCTATTTTAAGAGCATTGGTGTCTATGGTAAGTTCTGCAGTACTTTGATTGGCTAAATAATCGAGCACTACCCCTTTAGGATTTCCAGTAGTACCAGAAGTAAAAATAATGGTCCAAACGTCGCTTAGCTTGGGCTTGTGTGGTTCTTGTAACGGCTCATGTTTATTGATGAAATCGAACCATTGGTGCCCTTCTGTAATGTCTGAACAGCCTTTATATGTTGGAAATGAAATAATGGGCATCCCCTCAGGAACTCCAGCTTTCTGTTCCTCCCAGTCCTCAACTTTTCCTGCAAAAAGCAGGTCAACATCACCGAATGTAAGCAACGTATTGATCTCTCCAGAAGTTAGGTTTGGAAAAAAAGGGACACTGATGTACCCAGCCATAACAATAGCCAAATCTGCAATGATCCATTCCCTACAGTTTTTTGAGATTAATCCAATATGAGCGTTTTCACGAAGTCCTAAAGAACGCAGACCTGTTGCTAGCTTGCGAGCATATTGTCCTACCTCTCCCCAAGTATAAATTTCCCATTCGTCTCCAAAAGGTTGCTTTAAAAAGGGTTTGTCTCGAAATTTTTCTTCCCACTCATAAAATTTAAAATCAAATGTCTCTGGTGTATTCATGCTTAATCGTATTTGTTTTAGCTGTACAATACCTATGTGTTGTAATCTAACATCGGCGTACAAATAATAATGTTTTTTGTTAGGTTACTTTATCAACAGATAAGGTTTGGTTTGGTTCGCTAGAAAAGGGATTAGGCTGCTTAATGGCTTGTTTTATTTTATAAGTTGTGATGTTAAATTTATGTAAATAAATACGAAAAATAACATAAATTAGCATTTTGCTTTACAATATTCGCAATAATTTGTAATCAGAATTCCGATTTTGCAAAGAAACAAACCCTGACAATAAGTAAATTTGTAAATCAAATAAAATCATTTACAAGGTGTAGTGGCCTTTATTAAATCACACAAACTAAATTCTAATTAATTATAAAAAGTAAATCAATGAGAGAAGCTTTAATAGTATCAACTGCGCGAACTCCGATAGGGAAGGCTTATAGAGGAGCTTATAACAACACCAATGCACCTACATTAGCTGCACTAGCAATAGAAGCCGCAGTTGCTCGGTCTGGAGCTTCTAAAGATCAAATTGATGATGTTATTATGGGAGCTGCTTTACAACAAGGTACTACCGGAGGTAATATTGGTCGTTTATCTGCTATGGCTGCTGGACTTCCTACTACCGTAAGCGGAATGAGTATTGATCGTCAATGTTCTTCTGGAATGATGGCTATAGCTACAGCTGCTAAGCAGATTATTTGTGATGGTATGGAAATCACAATTGGCGGCGGAATTGAATCGATTAGTTTGGTTCAAAATGAAAAAATGAATGTGAGTCGTATGGTCGATAAGGCTTTGGTTGCCAAGCAACCCAACATTTATATGCCCATGCTACAAACTGCTGAAGTTGTTGCAAACCGTTATAATATTAGTAGAGAAGCACAAGATGTCTATGCTCTACAAAGTCAACAACGAACTGCTGCTGCACAAGAAGCTGGAAAGTTTGATGATGAAATAATCGAGACAACTACTTCAATGGGTGTTATGGATCGTGAAACAAAAGAAATAAGTTTTCAGGATATTACGCTCAATAAAGATCAAGGAAACAGACCAAGTACCGTAATCGAAGGGCTTTCTGGTTTGAATCCTGTGATAGAGAACGGTTATATCACTGCTGGGAATGCAAGTCAATTATCGGATGGTGCTTCTGCCTGTGTCTTAATGGAAGCGGCTACTGCTGCTAAACATGCTGTAACTCCCTTAGGTATCTATAGAGGAATGGCCGTTGCTGGTTGCGAGCCAGATGAAATGGGGATTGGACCAATCTATGCTATCCCAAAATTATTAAAACAACACGGTTTAAAAATGTCGGATATCGGCTTGTGGGAACTGAACGAAGCTTTTGCTGTTCAAGTTTTATATTGTCAAGAACATTTAGGTATTCCTAACGAATTATTGAATGTAAACGGAGGTGCTATTTCCGTAGGTCATCCCTATGGAATGTCTGGATCTCGTATGGTTGCTCATGCACTTATCGAAGGGAAAAGAAGAGGAGCCAAGTATGTAGTGTCTACCATGTGTGTTGGTGGTGGAATGGGTGCTGCTGGCTTGTTCGAAGTGATCTAAACGGATCTGTTGAACTAAAATTGAATCCATAAAAAAGGGGGCTAACTAGTTTAGCCCCCTTTTTTTATTTATAAATTATCTGTACCTATTCGGTACCCAAGTAATTCCTTTTTTCCTTTTTAAATAGTTCGTTGAACGAAGCTACATCAGAATCAATAATCGTCTGATATTGTTTCATTGCCGTTTTAACTGCAGCAGTTAACTCCTCTTTCACCGCTATGTCTTGATTAGTAGGAGGAAAGTCGTCAATTGTGAGCAGTCGGTTCAAATGACCTAGTTTATTAGTCAAACGAATTGGGAAGTTTAATGGATCTTGATTACTTCTGTTTTGTGTTTGATACAAGGTTTTTTCAACCTCTAGTAAATCGTCTTGAATTGTTTTGGCTTGATTAACAAGTTGAGTTGCTGTAGAATCTGTTTTGTTTTGTTTTGTAAAATCTTTTAGCTTGCTTCTGATTTCACGAATGTTCTTAATCGCTTTGTGGGCTTTATCTACGTTTTGATTTACATCATTTACAAAATCAAATTGTTTTTGCATATCGGCCACCGAAGATTCTGAACGTGGATCGGGGAGTATGGTGAAATCTTGCATGTGTTCCTTCCCATTAACCACTAAACGTACCTTGTATGAACCTGGAACTGCTTTTGCTCCAGAAAAAGAAGCGCTCCAAAAAATCATTCCATCTAACTTTTCAGCTCCATCGTAACGGGTGTTCCAAACAAATTCATTTCCACCAGCTTTTACTTCCAGTTTATTCTTTTTGTCTTTTGTGCTGTATGTTTTGATTACTGCTCCATCATTTGACTGGAATTGGAGTTCAACAGTATCTTTTTTTGCATCATAATTTTTAAGGAAATAGTGAACAATAACGCCATTCGGAAGGTTTGTCCCAGCCGTTAACGAACTTTTTCCGCCACGCCCTTTGGTTCTGTAACTCTCTTTGGGTTTGAAGAGTAAGGTTTGTGCATTGCGATTATTCGGTTGTAACTGATGTAGCACAGTAAGATCATCCAAAACCCAGAGGCTTCTCCCTTGTGTAGCCACAATGAGACTGTTGTTTTTGATTGTTAAATCGGTAATGGGTACAATCGGCAGGTTCTTTTGGAAGGAAGACCAAGAAGTACCATCGTCATAGGAAACATAGATTCCATTTTCAGTTCCAGCATACAGCATGCCTTTTCGGTTTGGATCTGCTCGGACAACTCGTGTAAAATCTTCCTTTGCAATACCACTGGTTATGGTTTTCCAAGTAGCACCATAGTCTGTGGTTTTGTAAAGATAAGGTGTATAATCTCCTAGTTTGTATCGTGTACCAGCAACATAACAAGTGCCTGGATCAAATGGTGAAGGTTCTATACTATTGATCATAGTCCATTCTGGAAGTTGTTTTGGCGTAATATTGCTCCAGTTTTCACCTCCATCTTGTGTCAAATGAATCAAGCCATCGTCACTTCCAATCCAGAGTAGGCCCTCTTTGAGTGGAGATTCGTCAGCAGCAAAAATGGTACAGTAATATTCTACACTTGTATTGTCTTGTGTTATTGGGCCCCCTGAAGTTTTTAGTTTTGTAGGATCATTACGCGTTAGATCTGGACTGATGATTTTCCATTCCTGTCCTTCACTTTCAGTAACATGCACTTGATTGGAAAACGTATACAGACGTTTTGGATTATGCTTACTAAAGAGGATAGGGAAATTCCACTGAAAGCGATAACGCATTCCTTCTGCTCCATGCCCCATAGGGTTGTCTGGCCAAACATTAATTCCACGTACAGAGTTTTTTGCATGATTTACACGCGTTAAGAAACCGTCATAACTTCCACCATATACAATTTCGTTATTGGTTGGGTCAATAGCAATATGTGCAGATTCTCCACCGGCGGTCGATTCCCAATCCGACTCATCTATATAACGTCCAGAACTACGGTGATTCACTCGAATGGTAGAGTTGTCTTGTTGTGCAACATATATTCTGTAAGGAAAAGCATTGTCTGTTGTTACCCGATAAAATTGTGCGGTTGGTTGGTTGTGATAAGTACTCCAAGTAGTTCCACCATCATAAGAAACTTGAGCTCCACCATCATCAGCAATAATCATGCGTTGATTGTCCTCTGGAGCAATCCATAAATCGTGATGATCACCATGAGGTGCATTGTGACTGCTGAATGTTTTTCCACCATCGGTAGATTTGTGGTAGGATACATTCATTACATAAACACCATCTTCATCTTGCGTATCTGCATAAATTTTAGTGTAGTACCAAGCCCGTTGTCTTAGCGATCTACTTTCGTTTACATGGTTCCAGTTTTCACCGCCATCATCCGAACGATATACGCCACCTTCTTCTTTATTTTCAACAATAGACCAAACACGATTTGCGTTTACAGGCGAAACGGTTACACCGATGATTCCTAAAGTTCCTTTTGCGTAACCTTTGTTTTTGCTTATTTCTTTCCAAGTTGCTCCACTGTCTGTACTTTTCCAAAGGGCAGATCCTTTGCCACCACTATTCAAACTATAAGGTGTTCTTTGGATGCGCCAAGTTGAAGCATATAAATGTCTAGGGTTCGATGGATCCATCACCAATTCGACTGCACCGGCTTGGGCGTCTGAAAAGAGAATTTTTTTCCAACTGGTTCCACCATCAATACTCTTATAAACGCCACGATCGTTGTTGGGTTTATACAAATCTCCCAAAACTGCTGCATACACAATGTCTGGGTTTTGAGGATGGACTACCATACGCGGTATATGTCGCGAATTGGGTAATCCAGAGTAAGTCCAACTTGATCCAGCGTCTACACTTTTCCAGATACCTTTTCCAGAGGAAACGTTTCCGCGGACTGTAACTTCACCACCACCAACGTACAAAACATTGGGATCACTTGGAGCTACAGCTACCGATCCAATACTTCCTCCAAAATATCCATCGGAGATGTTGGCATAAGTTTCACCACCATCAGTAGTTTTCCATACACCACCACCAGTAGCTCCGAAATAAAAGACCTTGGGTTGGTTTGGCACACCGACTGCGGCGGCAGAACGCCCACCTCTGAAAGGACCTATGGATCGATATTGAACCGATTCGTGTAATTCAGGATTAATTTTTGTAGTATTTTGTTTTTTGGATCGTCTTGATTGTGCTGCTGTGTTTTGTGTTGTCAGTAAAAGAAAACAAGCCGTTAACAGCGTAGGCAGTAAAAGTTTATAGTAGCGCATGAATTATTTTTTTTAAAATAGATATCCCAAGTTACAAAATATTAGGTCAAATAAAATTGTAACTTTAGAATTCAAAAAAAATAAATCATGAAACATTTCAACAAATTATTGCTTCTCAGCCTGGCAATATTGGGTACACAAGGAATCCACTCCCAATCGAAATCAAAAATTAAAAAAGAAATCATAAAAACGGTTGATACGCATCAAGATGCAATGATCGAAGTAAGTGATGGCATATGGGAAGCTGCAGAAACATCCTTAATTGAATTTAAATCTTCAGAATACTTAATGACCTTTGCTGAAGAAAACGGTTTTACAGTAGAAAAAGGTGTTGCAGGAATTCCAACTGCTTTTACGGCAACCTATGGAACAGGTAAACCTGTTATTGGCATTCTTGGTGAGTATGATGCCAATGCAGGAATTTCTCAAAAAAGACAACCAACGCGAGAGTCACGTGTGCCAGGGGGAGCAGGTCACGGTTGTGGTCATAATCTTTTTGGAACAGCCAGCCTTGGTGCAGCCATAGCGATTAAAGAACAAATTGAAAAAGGAACTTTAAAAGGAACTATTGTTTTTTATGGTACACCAGCAGAAGAAACTATTTTCGCAAAAGTATGGATGGCTCGTGCTGGTCTTT
>JABAZL010000110.1 GCA_018608425.1 Flavobacteriaceae bacterium | reverse complement strand
AAATGGATGATTGAATGGGTGAAAAATTCGAAACTCTGGTACTTTAGTTTGTATTGTTTAATCGCTGGTACTGCAGCTATGATGTATGGTGTTTTATGAGTGCATTGAAAGAGCAGTTCCTGAATGGTGAAATCATTCTTATAGATAAGCCTTTGGATTGGACTTCTTTTCAGGTTGTCAATAAAATACGGTGGCTGATCCGATCCACCTTCGGTATCAAAAAAATCAAAGTTGGGCACGCAGGAACTCTAGACCCCCTGGCATCTGGTCTTCTAATTTTATGTACTGGTAAAATGACCAAAAGCATTGAGCAATTCATGGGTCAAGAAAAAGAATACACCGGCACTTTTACTCTAGGATCGACCACTCCATCTTACGATCTTGAAACTGAGATTGACAATACCTTTCCAACTGATCATATTACCGAAGAATTACTTCAGGCAACTTTAAATCAGTTCGTTGGAACGATTGATCAGTATCCGCCTGTTTTTTCTGCCTTAAAAAAAGATGGGAAACGGCTGTATGAATTTGCTCGTGAAGGAATTGAAGTTGAAATTCCTGCCCGAAAAGTTAATATTCGCAGCTTTGAGTTGACACAAAAAGCAATTCCAAAAGTTGATTTTAAAGTCATTTGCAGCAAAGGAACCTACATCCGATCTTTAGCCAATGATTATGGTAAAGCCTTAAATTCTGGGGCACATCTCAGTGCTTTACGAAGAACTCGGATTGGAGAATTCAATATTGAACAAGCTATAAGTATCGAAGATTTCGAGAAACAGATAAAAAAATAAAGCTAAACCCCGTATTATCTCAAAATCAGTCCCCTTAATTCTCTATATTTGTAACACTAAAAAAAACAGATGAACTTCAACCGTATATTACTTAAACTTAGTGGCGAAGCACTTATGGGTGATCGCTCCCATGGAATAGATCCGGTAAGGATTAACGAATATGCCGAAGAAATAAAGCAGATATACGATCAGAAAACAGAAATCGCTATTGTTATTGGCGGTGGAAATATCTTTAGAGGTGTTTCGGGATCTAGCCAAGGAATCGATCGAGTTCAGGCAGATTATATGGGAATGCTCGCTACTGTGATCAACGGTCTTGCACTGCAAAGCGCCCTTGAAAATGTTGGCGTACCAACACGATTACAAACAGCTTTAAAAATTGAAGCCGTTGCTGAACCCTACATCAAAAGAAAAGCTGTTCGCCATTTAGAAAAAAATCGCGTTGTTATTTTTAGTGCAGGTACTGGAAATCCATTTTTCACAACAGATTCTGCTGCTGTACTCCGTGCAGTTGAAATTAATGCAGATGTTATTTTAAAAGGTACTCGTGTTGACGGTATCTATAATGATGATCCTGAAAAAAATAAAGAAGCTGTGAAATTTGACACCCTTTCTTTTGAAGAAGTTCTTAAAAAAGGTTTGAAAATAATGGACACAACTGCTTTCACTCTAAGCCAAGAAAACAAATTACCCATCATTGTATTTGACATGAATACCAAAGGAAACTTAGTCCGTGTTGTACGGGGAGAAAATATAGGAACCAAAGTAGATCTTTAAGTCACAAGCTTATGAACGAAGAATTACAATTTATCATTGACAGCGCACTTGAAAATATGAGTAGTGCTATTGAACATTTAGAAAGTGAGTTACTCAAAATCAGAGCTGGAAAAGCAAATCCCGTTATGCTTAGCAGCGTTATGGTTGATTACTACGGATCACCTACTCCACTGAGTCAAGTTGCAAATGTAAGCACACCCGATGCGCGAACATTATCAATTCAGCCTTGGGAAAAAGCTTTGCTTGCTGAAATAGAAAAAGCCATCATGAATGCTAATTTAGGTTTCAACCCAATGAATAATGGGGAATCTATAATCATCAATGTTCCACCATTAACGGAAGAGCGCCGAAAAGAATTAGCTAAAATGGCAAAGGCTGAGACCGAAACCGCCAAAGTAAGTATTCGTAATGCTCGTAAAGACGCAAACAACGAAATCAAAAAATCAGAGGTTTCTGATGACGAGCAAAAAAATTGTGAAATTGATGTTCAAAAACACACCGATGCGTACATCAAAAAAACTGATGAGGTCTACGTTCGCAAAGAAAAAGAGATTTTAACAGTCTGATCCTTTTGCTCAGATCAATTCCTGAGTGCTCTACATTATGAAAAAAAAAGGAAATTGGAATTTTTGGGAAGGTATTGCTCGTCTCATTCTCCGAAACCGTTTTACGCTACTCATTATACTTTTTGCAGCCACTGCCTTTTGGGTGTCTCAGTGGAAATACATGCGCTTCACGTTTACCGAAGCCAACTTACTTCCTGATCAGCACGAAGAGAATATTCGTTACAACGAATTCCTTAAGCTTTTTGGTGAAGAAGGAAATGTGATGGTACTTGCAGTGCAAGACCCAGATTTATTTAGTGCAGGCCGATTAGATGCATGGAATGAATTGAGTGCAAAACTTGGTTCTTATGAAGAAATTGATTTTACTCTTTCTTTAGACAACCTGAAGGTCTTATCTAAAAACAAGCGGAAAAACAAATTTGAAATGATTCCTTTTCAGGCTAAAAAACCTGAAACTGAAGCTGAGTTTGCCTTACTCAAACAGCAACTTTTCAAGGAACTACCCTTTTTCGAAAACCTCCTTTTTAATAAAGAAACTCAGACGGTTCGAACTGCGGTTTATATGAAAACCGAGATTGTAAACAGTGCTGCAAGAAAAAAATTCATATACGAAACCTTCATCCCGTTAATTGAAGAGTTTGAAGCTGAAAATAAAGTTGATGTTCGTACCTCGGGTATGCCCTACATTAGAACCCTCAATGCTCAAAATATAGTTGACGAAATTGGAATATTCGTTTTGGGAGCCATGGGAATAACTTCTTTGATTTTCTTCTTATTTTTCCGATCCATACGGGCAACTTTAATATCCATGGTCATCGTTCTCTTTGGAGTAGTCTGGGCCTTGGGAACTTTAGGGTGGATGGGGTATGAAATAACTGTTTTGACAGCCTTGATTCCTCCTCTAATCATTGTTATTGGAATTCCAAACTGCATTTTCTTAATCAATAAGTACCAGCAAGAAGTTGCCAAACATGGAAACCAAGTTAAATCCCTGCAGCAGGTTATAGTAAAGATTGGGAATGCCACTTTAATGACCAACCTAACTACAGCATCTGGTTTTGCTACCTTCATTCTAACCGATAGCAAACTCCTCAAAGAATTTGGAATCATTGCATCCATCAATGTGATTGGGATTTTCATACTATCCCTGCTTTTGATTCCAATCATCTACAGCTTTATGCCCTTGCCCAACAAGAAGCATTTAAACCATTTGAAAAACAAGTCGATTGATCGTTTTGTTGGTTGGATGGAAGGTATTGTACGCCACCGAAGAATCAATACCTACATCATTTCACTTGTTCTATTGGTTGCAAGCATCATTGGAATTTATCAAATTCGAATATCTGGAAGCATCCTTGAAGATATGCCCCAGAAGAAAGAATTTTTTAAAGATATTTTGTTCTTCGATCAAGAATTCAATGGAATTGTCCCTTTAGAAATTCTAATTGACACCAAACGTAAAAACGGGGTTGTAAAACTCCCTACTCTGAAACGCATGGATGCCCTAGGAAAAAGCATTGATGCAATTCCTGAGTTATCGACTCCCCTATCCATTGTCAATGCAATGAAATATGCTAAACAGGCGTATTACAATGGAAATCCAAATTATTACAAACTACCTACAGCTCAAGAAAACAATTTCATCCTTTCTTATTTTGGCAAGGAAGACGGGGGTGATAATATGATGAAGAACTACGTCGATTCTACAGGTCAATACGCGCGCCTGACAACCTTCATGAAAGACATTCGAACAGAACGGATGGAGGAAATTAAAGCTGATTTGGAAAAAGAAATTAAAAAGATTTTTCCTGAAGACCGTTATGATGTTCAACTTACTGGGAAATCTCTTATTTTCCTAAAAGGAACCAAATACTTAATCAACAACCTTATTCTATCGCTTTCTTTGGCCATTTTACTGATCGCTCTTTTCATGGCTTATTTATTTCGTTCTTTCAAAATGATCATCATATCACTAATCCCAAACCTCCTTCCTTTATTGGTAACCGCAGGAATGATGGGCTACTTGGGCATACCTATAAAGCCCTCCACAATCTTAGTTTTTAGTATTGCCTTTGGAATTTCGGTTGACGATACCATTCATTTTTTAGCAAAATACAGGCAAGAACTGATCGACTCTAAATGGAAAATTCAACGTTCTGTATATGCAGCGCTTCGAGAAACTGGTGTGAGTATGTTTTATACTTCCATTGTTTTATTTTTTGGTTTTTCCGTTTTCATGATTTCAGAATTCGGCGGGACCGTAGCCCTAGGTGGATTGGTTTCTGCTACACTTTTATTTGCAATGCTTGCTAATTTAATATTACTTCCATCCCTTCTGATTTCACTGGAACGAACAGTTTCAAATGAAGATGTAATGAAAGAACCTACACTACAGATTTTAGAGCGAAAAGAAACAAAGGAAGTCGAAGAAGAACAAACTAAAATTTAGATAATCTGCTATCTTTGCAGCGAAAGAACAAGACTATTATGAAGATTAAGTCCTTATTGAAATTACCGGCTACTGGCCAAGAAGTTAGTGTTAGAGGTTGGGTACGAACCTTTAGAGCCAATCGTTTTATAGCACTAAACGACGGGTCTACTTTAGGGAATCTACAATGTGTTGTGGATTTTGAATCCATGGACGAAGATGTTCTGAAAAAAATAAATACGGGTGCTGCTGTAAAAATTACTGGAAACTTTGTAGAGAGTCAAGGAAAAGGTCAGTCTGCAGAAATTCAAGCGACTGATGTTTTTATTTATGGAGAAGCCGATCCAGAAAGCTACCCTATTCAACCCAAAAAACACAGCTTAGAGTTTCTAAGAGAAAAGGCACATTTACGTGTTAGAACAGCCACATTTAGCGCTGTAATGCGTGTTCGCTCTGCACTTGCCTTTGGAGTACATCAATTTTTTAGACAAGAAGGGTTTCAATATGTAAATACTCCTATCGTAACAGGAAGTGATGCCGAAGGAGCTGGAGAGATGTTTCGTGTGAGTGCTTTGGATCCAAAAAATCCGCCACTTAACGAAGATGGTTCCATTGATTTTAATCAAGATTTTTTCGGAAAAGAAACACACCTAACTGTTTCGGGGCAATTAGAAGCAGAAACTTATGCTATGGGCTTAGGCGAAGTATATACGTTTGGTCCGACTTTTCGAGCAGAAAATTCGAATACTACCCGTCACCTTGCAGAATTTTGGATGATCGAACCTGAGATGGCATTCTTTGATTTGGATGACAATATGGATTTGGCAGAGAAATTCATCAAAAATGTATTGGCATATGTACTCAAGGAATGTGAAGAAGACCTTACCTTTTTGGATGATCGCCTTACTCAAGAAGACAAATCAAAACCCCAAGCAGAGCGTTCTGCAATGGGCTTATTAGAAAAAATAAAGTTTGTAGTTGAAAATGAATTTAAGCGGGTTAGTTACACCGAAGCAATTGACATTTTACGCAACAGCAAACCTAATAAAAAGAAGAAATTCAAATATAATATAGACGAATGGGGTGCTGATTTACAAAGTGAGCATGAACGCTTTTTAGTTGAAAAACATTTCAATTGTCCCGTTATATTGTATGACTATCCAGCGACAATCAAAGCGTTTTATATGCGTATGAATGAAGACCAAAAAACAGTTCGAGCGATGGACATTCTATTTCCTGGAATTGGAGAAATTGTAGGTGGTTCGCAGCGTGAAGAACGTTTGGATGTGCTTCAAGATCGAATCAAAGCAATGGGAATCGACGAAGAAGAGTTGTGGTGGTACCTTGATCTTAGACGCTTCGGAAGTGCTCCTCACAGTGGTTTTGGACTTGGATTTGAACGCTTGGTTTTGTTTGCTACTGGCATGAGTAATATTCGGGATGTAATTCCATTTCCAAGAACACCACAGAATGCCGCTTTCTAAAGTCTTTACTTTTTCATACTTTTAGGGAAAGTCCCAACTTATTATGCTGAAACAACAATTTCAATTAAAGCTTTCACAAAAATTATCTCCTCAACAAATTCAGTTGATGAAGATGATTCAACTGACAACTTTAGATTTTGAACAACGCCTTCAAAATGAAATAGAAGAAAATCCAGCACTGGAAGACGGGAAAGAAGAAGTTAATGAGCCTCTCGAAGATTACCAAGATGAATACGAGGACCATGAAACCATCGACACACAAGACATTGACATCGACGCCTATTTAAGTGATGACGAAACACCCTCTTATCAACTCCATGCCAATAACTACAGTAGTGATGATGAAGAAAAGACAGTACCTATTACTGGTGGAGTCGGATTTCATCAACACCTAAAAAGCCAACTCAGTTCGCTTATCCTAACAGATGAAGAAGAACGAATTGCAGAATTTTTAATCGGAAGCATTGATGATAGTGGCTACCTCAGGAGGTCTTTATTGGACATCTTAGATGACTTGGCTTTCACGCAAAGCATCATGGCTTCGGAAGAGCAGTTAGAGCTTGTCTTAGAAAGAATACATTCGTTAGACCCTGCAGGTGTTGGAGCAAGGACACTTCAAGAGTGTCTTTCCATTCAGTTGAGCAGAAAACAACTTTCCGTACCCCAAATTATGGCTTCGAAAATAATAAACGAAGCATTCGACTTATTTTCAAAGAAACACTTCATTAAACTTCAAGAAAAATTTGATGTTGATGAAGAATTACTCAAGCAAGGACTTAAGGAGATTGAACGATTAAATCCCAAACCAGGTGGTGCTTTATCCGGTACTTTTCAGAATACCCATATCGTACCCGATTTTATCTTAACCATTGAAAATGGCGTTCTCAACGTTGTGTTGAATCGTAGGAATGCTCCCGAACTTCACATCTCTTCTTCGTACAAAGAAATGATGCAAGGCTATAAGGCTGCACCTACGAAGAATAAAGGTCAGAAAGATGCAATTCAATTCATCAAACAAAAACTCGACGCTGCCCAATGGTTTATCGATGCAGTAGCACAACGCTACCAAACCTTGTACCAGACCATAAATGCTATCGTAAAGCAGCAGGAGGACTATTTCCTCTCTGGTGATGAGTTGCAATTGAAACCGATGATTCTAAAAGACATTGCTGAAATTATTCAAATGGATATTTCAACAGTATCACGGGTGGCAAACAGTAAATATATTGAGACTCCATACGGAACAAAACTTTTAAAAAGCTTTTTCTCCGAATCGCTTACTAATGAAGATGGAGAAGAAGTTTCTACTTTAGAAATCAAAAAAATCCTTCGCACACTTATTGAAGAAGAAGATAAACGAAAGCCACTTGCTGACTTGGCTTTATCTGAAGGCTTATTGAAAGCAGGGTACCGAGTGGCTAGAAGAACAGTTGCTAAGTACAGAGAACAGATGGATTTTCCCGTTGCACGCTTACGTAAAGAGCTATAGGACGTAAAAGATCAAACCCACTTTGACGGAGTTGAGATCCAAAGGAACTCCCATATCTGTTTGAATTCCTTTTTTAAAGTAAGGAGACAAAGTATATTCTATGTAGATATTCCAAGTATTATACCCAGTCGATAATTTCAGGGCATGCGCAAAAGGATTTACTTCGGTTAAGCGTGTTGAATCGCCAGTAAAGGGACTCGTCTTGGAAAGGAAATTATACCGAAATACGTATCCTGTATAAATTCTCCAAAAGGAATAAGACGAAGCGGTAGAGGTTCGCCAACGATATTCAATAGGGACTTCAAAAAAATGTGATATCAATCTATTTTTGGAAGCAAGTAATGTGTTTTCAATTAAATTAAACTCATAAGTAGATCCAGTTTCTTCTATTAAGGTAAGGTTAGAACCATAATTACTAATTCCATATCCTAAGCCAACACCAAAAGCTCGATTGGAATTTGTATTTAAAGGGAGGTCTCTAATAAAGCCTACGCTAAAAGCTTGAGATATACCATTGAAACGAAAACCATTGATCGATTCGTTTGCAAGCAAAAAAGAAAGGCTTGCATACCATTGATCTTCTTTATACGGAGCACTCTTCGTTGGCAAGCTATCTTGGGCTACCATCGAGAAACTAATCATCAAAAATAATGCTGCGATACAATGCTTCATTTGGTAAAGGTAGCAGAAGTTAAGGCAAAAAAAAAGGGTGTTTCAATGAAACACCCTTTAATGTAAATTATCAAGCTAGACTATTTTTTAGTGTTCTGCGTATAATCACCTAAACGAGTAGTGTAATTAATTTTCAAAGCATTAACCTGTCTTAATTCTTGTT